>CALGRN010000001.1 GCA_937880835.1 uncultured Prevotella sp.
GCATATTTTTTGCCATCTACTACAATTGTATGACCTGCATTAGCGCCACCGGCAAAACGGCAAACGTATTTAGCATCCTGTGCAAGGTAATCAACAATCTTACCTTTTCCTTCATCACCCCACTGCAAACCAAGCAGGACATCTACTTTTCCTTTATCCATTTTTATTTCTTTTACTGCGTTATCTTTCTTTATATATTGTTTTTCTTCCGCGACACATTTAGTTGACAATTTGTGCAAACACCGTATATGTATAGCGTAAAACCATCTTTTCTAAAACGGTTGAAACGTATTTCGTCTATGGCTTTTACTATTTTTGAAGAATTTATTTCTGTTACTTTGCCGCATACCGTGCATATTTGATGACAATGACCGTCATTTGCATAGCATGCTTCATATTTTGTTCCGTCTCCGAAACGATGACAAGTCACCAAGCGTAATTCCATGAAAAGATGCATTGTATTATAGAGAGTACCTCTGCTTACAACAAAGTTTTTTTGAGTAAGATATACTCCAAGTTGTTCCAAAGAAAAATGTCCGCCTATATCATATACTGCATCCAATATGGCATAACGTTCCGGTGTCTTTCTCAGACGATTTGAATTAAGGTAATTAGTGAGTAATTCTCTCACTTTCATTTTTATTTTTTTATCCATTTTTATATATCACATGACATGTTGCAAAATTACTTTTTTTTATCCGAATCAAGAAATATGTACTTTAAAAAAACTTTAAACATTATAATTCCACAATACCTTTTAATGTTTTTCTTGCGATTCCTTCGTTATCATCGCATAGTTCCATAAAGCGCATGACACAATTCAAGGCTGCATGTTTTATTCTAATATCATCGCTTTGCAATGCAGCATGTACTTGATCCATAAATTCATTAGTGCCTCGTTCGTTTGGTTGATGCCCTTTCATGAACAATCTTGATAATACCTGATAACCGCAAATCTGCTCCATTATCTTATCAGAAGCAATCCATCTGTATGCCAATATTGGTGCATATTCAAGATTTTGATATAGATTGAACGATGCCATTTCTGCGATTTCTTGTGATTTTATCTGTTCCATCCATATATCAACAACTTCCTGAAGCATTTTTTCGGCAGGCATAATCAATGTTGCAAGAATTTTACATCACGTATATCTTCTTTCCAAAGTTCTATTGCAAGCTCATAATCTTTACCATATTCTTTTGCCATATTTTTCAAATCAATGAAAGGAACTCCCCAGTTTATTTTGTATTCCATTCCTTTTTCACGCATAGAACGAGAAGTTTCTCCGTTCATCATTAATCTGAAAGACCGCTTTATTTCCTTTATTTTATCCTGTGTTTCTTTTGTCATTTTATCTTCGTATTATATTTAAACAAGTGTGGCATAATCTTTTGAATAACGTAGCATTTGGTCTGTATAACTTTCTGTATAATCAATCTTTATATTGTTTATGTTTCCTTTGTCATCAAAAACTGGCGTCATGACCGGATTTATAAATCCTTTATAAGGTGCTAAATTCAATTTTTCATACCTTGCAAGCACTTCTTTATGTAAAGTTTTATCAACTTTTACTGCATATTTTTCTACAATATCCCTTGCAGCATCATAATCTCCTTCACTTTTTATACGTTGTATTTCGGCAAGTAATTCTGCAAACAACCTGCGAAGACATTCATAATCATTGATAGCAACGTATGTTTTACCTTCTTTTTTTGTCAGAGATACTGCTCCATTAGCATGTTTATATACCCAATGAGCTATCAATGCACGATTGCGCATGTGGGCTTCTT
Organism: uncultured Prevotella sp.; assembly: GCA_937880835.1. Lineage (GTDB taxonomy): Bacteria > Bacteroidota > Bacteroidia > Bacteroidales > Bacteroidaceae > Prevotella. The sequence goes on from CALGRN010000001.1 coordinate 1,792, forward strand.
CAATGTTGCAACCATAATTAATACGTACAAGTTGAGTCATGAGACCATTCATCATATATGTATAATAGTGAGCTTTGTAAGCTTCTTTGTCCGGCAAAAGTCCCAGTTCTATCATCTTTTCATCAGCCATATAATATAAACCGAACAAGTCCGCCCTCGCCTCTTCTATCGTATTGCCATAAGATTTCAATGCATCAGAATCCACACCGAGAAGAAGTTGTCCGCTGCCATGCCCGAGACATTCATGCAGATCTGTATGAAGATCATCACATATATCGTCATATTTGTATATTAATTCCAATGTTTCTTTGTCTATAACGAATTCTTCTGCAAAGCCGTTACCTTTTGCTGCTTTACGATATGCTTCAGTCAGGTTACCGATAGTTACGCTTTTGCTTCCATGTTCGGCACGTATCCAATCGGCATTGGGAAGATTTATTCCTATTGCAGTAGAGGGATACTCGTCTCCTCCCAACATTGCGGCACAGACAACATTAGCAGTAATACCCTTTACATGAGGCTTTCTGAAACGCGGATCTATCGGAGAATGATCTTCAAACCATTGCGCATTGTTGCTGATTGTATGTGTTCTGCCTGTTGCTTTTATGTCTTTATATTCTACAATGCCTTCCCATGACCCTTTCAATCCCAAAGGATCACCATAGACTTCTATAAAACCATTTACAAAATCAACACGCCCCTCTTTCTCTTTAAGCCATTTTATGGAATATTTATCAAAATCTTCTAACCTTCCTGATTTATAATAAGTTATCAGTTGTTGTATAACCTCATATTGATTATTGTTTTCTACTACTGTAAGAGCTTTCTTCAACCAATATACAATATTGCGAATGGCATTATCATACAAGCCGTTTTCTCTATAAGTAATTTCTTCTATTATCCCGTTGCGCTTTACGAGTTTAGAATTCAATCCGTAAGAAGGAGGTTCTTTTTCTGTTTTTTTCTTCAAAGATGAATAAAATTGTTCTACTTCTGTTTGCGTTACATTTTCATAGAAATTGCATGCAGATGTCATTATCAAGTCTTCTCCGTCCGCTTTGTTTACACGTTTAGGCAATACCTTACTGTCAAATATAACGGGAAACAATTCATCGCAAAGCTGTTCTGTTGTTTCTCCTTCGCGCAAAGGGAGTTCTGATTTATCAACGTCTTTTATGGCGTTTCTAAGAAAATTTTCATCAAATTCAGGTAAAAATTTATCGCATCCGTAATGATGATAAATACCATTTGAGAACCATATTCTTTTCAAATAGATTTCCAATTTCTTAAAATTTTCATCATCACGTGAACCATTATATCCAACATACACACATTCAATGGTTTTCCTTATTCTAAGATTATATTTTCCAAACTGATCAAATGTTATGTCGCGTCCATACAATGTTGCTTGCGATAGATAATAAATCAATATTTTTTGCTGCAATTCGAGACTGTCAAAATCATTCAGACGATAACGTAAAAGTTGTAAGTCTGCAAAACGTTCGTCCGAATAGCAGAAATCAGTATGTTTCATATATTTATTTATGATATATTTTATTATAGATTATCGGTTTGACTTTATTCGTTTTTAATTATTAAATCTTTATTATAGAGCAATAAACATCACCCCTTCTAATTATTGTTTTTCTTTTGTGTTTTCTTTGTCTCAGTATTACTTTTTGATACGTGTTGCATTTTATAATTGCGCGGTGTTATTCTGTTCATTTTATAGAATGCGGCGTAAAATGACTGTCTGTTTGAAAATCCAACCATATCACTGATGTCTTCCATATTAAGATCTTGATAACGTTTATCTATAAGCAATGCCATAGCTTCTTCTATCCTGAATTTATTGATGAATGAAGAATAATTCATATGAAACCTGACATTAACAACAGCAGAAACATATCTTGTATTTGTTTCAAGCTCATCAGCGAGCTTCTTTGCTGAATAATCCTTGTCTTTATATTTTTTTTGGATTAATATAAGGTCTAAAATTCTTTCTTTAAGTTCATCCATTAATTTTGGACTTACCAGACTACGATAAGCGGCTTCTTTTTCTTTCTTTACCGTAATATTGTATTTTGCCATAATAAAGTGGAATTAAGTTTCATTTTACACTTATTTTTCGCAAATATAATATTTTTATTTTAAATAAATCAAAAATACCCTCTAAAAAATAACAAAAAACAATATCTTTGTACTAAATCATTGATTTATGGATATTTACAATATATTGAAACACTATTATGGTTACGATTCTTTTCGTGAAAACCAAAAAGAAATAATAGAGGATGTATTGTCGGGAAACGACTGTCTTGTACTTATGCCGACGGGAGGAGGTAAAAGTTTGTGTTACCAGATACCGGCATTGGCTATGCAAGGCACTGCTGTCGTGGTGTCTCCGCTGATAAGTTTGATGAAAGATCAAGTTGAAGCGTTAAAAGAAAACGGTATAGAAGCAGAGGCTTTGAACAGCAACAATGCAGTTGAATATGATACTGTTATAAGAAGGAAGTGCATTTCAGGGGATTTAAAACTAATCTATGTGTCTCCGGAAAAACTTATTTCGGAAATCAAATATTTATTTAAGAATATTAAAATTTCTCTTTTTGCAATAGACGAAGCACACTGTATAAGCAGTTGGGGGCATGATTTCAGACCCGAATATAATCAACTTGGCATATTGAGAAACGAATTTCCCGACGTGCCTATAATGGCATTGACCGCTACGGCAGATAAAATAACGAGAGATGATATAATAAAACAGCTCGGACTTAAAGGAAAATCTTATGTTTCTTCATTTGACAGACCGAACCTTAGTTTGTCTGTAAAGCGCGGATATGCAAAGAAAGAGAAGATA
>CALGRN010000002.1 GCA_937880835.1 uncultured Prevotella sp.
TTATTATTTCGTTAGGTTTTGGAAAACTTTGATGTTCGTGCAGGATAAGTCCTCCTACGGTCATGTATTCATCACTTTCAGGCAAGTCGAGATCAAACATTTCGTTCACTTTGTCTATCTCCAAACGTGCTGATATAATGAATTCGCCATTGTCAGTTTTCTCTGCAATATATTTTGTATTATCGTGTTCGTCTTCTATTTCGCCGAAAATTTCTTCTACAATGTCTTCAAGAGATACTATGCCACTTGTTCCGCCGAACTCATCAATGACAACGCCTAAGCTCTTCTTCTGTTGGAGAAACGTCTGCATAAGCTTTTGGGCAGTCATTGTTTCCGGCACAAAAGGCATCGTGCGTATGTTGTTTGTCCATTTTTCAGGATTGCGGAACATCTCGGAAGAGTGTATATATCCTATTATATGGTCAATATCTTCGCGATAAACTATTATCTTTGAATTTCCGCTTTCTATGAATTTTGATTTCAGTTCCTCTTGTGTACAGTTTTCTTCAACCGCATTTATCTCGGTTCGAGGTATCATACAGTCGCGTATTTTTATTTCAGAGAAATCAAGAGCGTTCTGGAAAATCTTAACTTCATCCTTAATGTCGTCATCGTTTTTGGCATTGTCTATACTCGATTGTACAAGGTAATCCAAGTCGATTTTTGTAAAAGCTCCATCATTATCCTCATGAGGAATCTTAATTCTCAATAGTCTTAATATTATTCTTGCAGCCCATGTGGCAAATCTTGATATAGGCCAAAGTATGATGTAGCATATATATGCGGGTATAGCAAAAATTGTTATGAGTTTGTTGGGGTTGTTTTTGAAGAAAGTCTTTGGTAAAAATTCTCCAGTGAATAATACTATTATTGTTGAAAGGATAGTGTCTGCCGGTACGGTGAAACCGGGAGTCATTCCTTTGAATATAGTGTTGTCAAACAGTGATGCGATAAGTATTCCATATACAACAAGGGCTATGTTGTTTCCAACAAGCATAGTGCTTACAAAATTGTTCGGATAGCGGTAAAAAATAGAAATGCAATGCTGAGAAAGTCCGTTTTTTTCTTTTTCCATTTCTACAAGCATACGGTTGCTTGATACAAAAGCAATCTCCATGCCCGAGAAAAATGCGGAAAAAATCATGGTGATGATAATTCCGATGATTAAAGATATGTCTATTGTTTCCAACATGTTTTTTTATGTTCGTTTCTCAATGTGTTCTTATAAAGCAGGAAAGTTAGTGTATTATAGGTATTGTCATATTATGCCTTTTCTGCGGCATAGCAGGTTGGCGTCCTAATTTATTAACTGAGTCTGTTTGTTCCTTTTTTGTATCATTTATGGGATTACTGTCTATATCTCCTTTGTTAAACGAACCTTTTGAGTTTGATACATAATATTTTGTCATGCGTTCATCACTTCGGAAGTAAGTTCCTTGCAGTTGTCTTTCAGGTGTTATCAATGTCGAATGCTTGTGAGAATATAACTCGTGCTTATTCTCGTCCCAAAACAACTCTTCGCTTGAAAAGCGTAATGCGTTTTTGGTTAGAATGCGTACACGTCCCCTTAATTCCCATAGTTTCATTACATCATAATAATATGCCGTATCGCATTGTATATATGATTGGATATGAAATTTTTCATCGAACTGTTCTAAAAATAACCCTTTGTCAAATATCCACCTTGACGGATTTCTATTCTGATTTATTTCCCATTTTTCTGTTACAATGCGATACTTTATAATACCGGAATCGGATATGAGAGTATTAACGCCATAGGATGTCATAACGGCAACGGAATCATGAGGGTTTATTGCCGGTGCAGTATGTTCTTTCTCTTTCTGACATGAGACAATGGACAGCAATATGATGAATATTGAATTATGAATGATAATTCTTCTCATTATTTGAACATATGAATATCAAATCTTATTCCACTTTCCATTTCATGAACCAGCGTTCGTTAAATGTTATACCGATGTTGATACGGAATGTGTTTTCTTTTATCATGTTTTTGGCAGATTGATTGACCCATTGAGCACTTATGTTCAATATTGAGCGATTGTTCCATGTGTTGAATATAGGAATTCCGAAACCGGCACTTATACTTATTTCTTTCGGTCCGTCTTGCCCGTTTATTTTTAAATAAGGTGTTGCGTAAGATATGCCTGCACGATAACGAATGCGACTGAAAAAGTTTCTTGAAATAGGATTTGAACAATATTCTCCTCCGAAATTAATCTTGTGACGGTCATTGAAAAGTCCCTTTGTCAGTGCATATTGTGACTTCCCGTTTGTTATGCTGTACTGTGGAAATTCCATATCACCCCATTTCTGTAAACTGTAATCTATACCTAGTTTCAAACGGTTGCCATTGCTCCACATAAGTCCAGCCCCAATCATTGAAGGTATTTTAAGACCGTTCTTTATGGTTAATGTATCGGCGTATATGATACCTGTTGACGAGTTTTCAGATGATACGACTACTTGCGGGTCGCATCCGAGTTTATGCCCGAGTGTATATGTCAATCCTAATGTAAACGCGTTTTTACTTGATAATTCTGCTGTGTATTGCAAACCGAAATTTACATTGTAGCTTCTTACTTCCACATTGTAATATTTTGACAGTGTATTTATACTTGTCTCGTTGTAACTGTTTGTAACGGAACGGTTGAGTTCTCCCCACAAATACCCGGCATTGAAACCGACAGACAATCCTTTTGCGAATTCCCAACCTGCACCTACGTAAACCTGATGAAGACCTCCGCTTCCGGAATAAGTGTTTGTGTACGTTGTGGTTGAATTACTTCCAACCTTTTCTGTGCCTGAATAATTATATCCTATATTTGAAAAAGGCAATATACCGAAACTTAAACCGACATGTTTTCTAATACGAAATCCGGCAACTGCATATTCAAAATCCGCATTCTTTGCATTAACTTTTTTGCCTTTTTCATTGAAATTTGTTATCTGACCGCTTATACCTGCATCGAATATGAATGTAAGAGAATCCATAGAAGAATATGAAGCCGGATTGATGAAATTTATCTGGTTAGGTTCTCGAAAACCGATTCCAATACCATTCATACCACGATTGAAACCGCTTGTTTGGTCTGCTAAAACGCCTAATCCATATTGACTGTAAGGTGAATTTGTTCCACTCTGAGAATATGCCGAATATGATATTACGATCATTAAAACTACAAATAGTATTTTTTTCATGTTCAAATATGTTTCTTTTAAATACGCCATGCACTTTTTTATAAAAGTGTTTTCAGCTTGCAAATTTATTGAAAAAAAACGAAACAATGGCACGTAAAGTGGGAAATATAAGTTATTTTTGCATCGTGAAACGTTTAAAAAGCATTTTTATAATACTTGCAGTATGTGTTTTTATGCTGATTTCCAATAAAAGTTCGGCAAATGACGATACACATATCATCCAACAAATGGATTCTGTGGAGATTAGTCTTTTGACTTGTCAGCCACATCCGGAGATATATAGTTTATATGGACATACTGCTATAAGATACAGAGATAAATCTACATCAACAGATTTAGCTGTAAATTATGGTATGTTTTCTTTCGAAGAACCATTCTTTGCTTTAAGATTTTTGTTCGGTTCTGCAAACTATGAAATGGGAATAGAGTCTTTTGAATCGTTTTGCAATCAATATAGAAGGTATGGAAGCGAAGTTAAAGCGCAGGTATTAAACTTGACAAGAGAAGAAAAATACAGAATCTTTGAGGCAATAAAGAAGAATTATTTACCTGAAAATAGAGCTTACAGGTATAATTATTATTATAAGAATTGTACAACATGTGCAAGGGATATCTTGTTGTATAACATTGATGGAGTTGTGGTGTTCAATAATAAAAAAGAAGATGTTTCTTTTCGTGAGTTAATCCATTCTTGTAATAAAGATTATCCATGGGCAGCACTTGGCAATGATCTTTTATTAGGATTTGAAAGTGATTTCAAGAGAAATTACAAAGAACAGCAATTCCTTCCTGTGAACTTAAAGAATGATTTTGATAATGCTGTAATAAAAGACAAACACGGAAGAACAAGAGTTTTGGTGTTAAGAACAGAAACCGTTGTGCAACCGGGTGTTCAAATAATAGAAAAGGAATTCCCTTTATCACCGTTTCAAACTTCTTTGGTATTATTGTTTATAGTGTTGTTATCAACTTTGTTTGAATACAAACGTAAGAAAATAATATGGGTAATAGACGCATTTCTTATGACGTTTTCAGGAATTGCAGGTATCTTTATATTCTTAATGTTATTCTCAAAGTTGCCTACTGTTAACTTAAACTTACAAATATTATTGCTTAATCCAATTCCTTTGTTCTTTATATTTCAAACAACGAAAGACACGATAAGACATAAAAGAAATAAATGGTGGGTTGTTTGGAGCATATTGATTATATTAGGCATAATCGGGTCTTTATTTCAAGATTACGCGGAAGGAATGATTAATGTGGCATTAGTTTTGCTATTAAGATGTATATTGCATATATACATGGACAGAAAGGAAATAAATGAAACATAAGTATTTATTAGCATTTCTTGTTGCTTTATCTACGGCAGCGCAGTCACAGACTTTACAGCCTGCGCCTCGTCTTGTCGTCAATATTATAATAGATCAACTACGAACAGACTATTTGGAAGCATACTCCGGATTATACGGAGATGAAGGATTTAAGAAGCTTTTAAATGAGGGTGTGGTTTACAGCAACGCATCATTGCCTTTCTTTCCAATAGACAGAGCCTCTGCCATTGCTTCCATTTCAACGGGAACATCTCCTTATTATAATGGTATAACAAGTAACAAATGGCTTGACAGGAATACGTTGATTCCTGTAATGTGCGTAGATGACTTAAACCCAACGCCCGATAATATAGTATCTTCAACATTAGGAGATGAACTTAAAATATCCACAAACGGCAAAGCTTCGATCTTCTCTGTGGCTCAATATATTGATGCTGCAGTATTATCTGCCGGTCATGCGGCTGATGGTGCATTGTGGATAGGTAAGGATAACAAGTGGCGTTCGTCGGATTACTATTTTAAATCAACACCCTCTTGGATAAAGTCGTATAATGACATAAGTCCTTCCGAAGCATTAAAAAGCAGAAAAGACTATGAGATAAATAAAGAAATCACCGATATGGCACTCCAATGTATAAAGTGTAATGCAATGGGGAGTGACAATATTACAGATATTCTTTATATAAATTATTCTGCCGGTAATAAGAATAATGACAAGACTGTGTCGGTAAAATCTGATTTACAAGATATCTATATAGGACTTGATAAGGAATTTACACGACTTATAAGTACAATAGAAACAAATATAGGAGTATCCAATGTCTTGTTTGTTGTAACAAGCACGGGCTATCATGATGAAGAGAATGTCAGTGATTATAAAGACTATAAAGTGCCGACAGGCATCTTTTATATAAATCGTACGGCAAATCTTCTCAACATGTTTCTCGGAGCTGTATATGGACAAGGACGCTATATCGAAAAATGTTTTAAGAATCAGATATTTTTAAATCAGAAGTTAATAGAGCAGAAAAGACTGAGCATCAGTGATGTGTTGAATAGGTGTCAGTCATTTCTTATACAGAATGCAGGTGTACGAGACGTTTATACAAGCGAACTGTTGCTTAATTCGCGAAGTGATGATTTGGAGAAAATCAGACGCGGTTATAATCCAACATTCTGTGGAGACATTATTATAGAAGTAGCACCGGGTTGGCAACTTCAAAATGAAGAAAGCAACGAGAAGTATGTTTTTCGTGCAAACTTTATTCCTTTTCCTTTGATTATCTATGGCGCGAATATAAAACCGGAGAAAATAAATACGCCTGTAACAATAGATAGAATTGCCCCTACGATAGCCAAGGCTATTCGTATTCGCGCTCCAAACGCATGCAAAGAACCGCCCCTTTTTTAAGCTACTTGCTTAATACAAACATATTTAATACACTATATGTGTGTAATTTAACGGAAAAATAGTAAATTTGCATCGTTTTTAGTAAATATAGAAAAATAAAAAATATAGAATAATGAATTTAAATAAAATCCTACAATCATTGTTTGGCAACAAGTCAACTCGGGACATGAAGCTCATCCAACCATTTGTTGAGCAGGTAAAGAAGGTATATCCGGAGATAAAGGCTTTGAGCAATGACGAGCTGCGTGCACGTACAAAAGAAATACAGAAATACGTACAAGACTCTGCAAGCAGTCAGAAGAAAGAAATCGAAGACTTAAAAGCAAAGATAGAGGATACTCCGATAGACGAAAGAGAAGATATTTTCAATCATATAGATAAATTAGAAAAAGAAGTTCTTGATATATACGAAACATCTCTAAATGAGGTTATGCCTGTGGCTTTCAGCATAATTAAAGACACGGCGAGACGTTTCTCTGAGAACGAGGAGACTGTTGTAACGGCTAATGATTTCGACAGAGACTTGGCGGCTGATCCTGCAAAAGACTTCGTTACGATAGACGGAGACAAAGCCATATATCATAATCATTGGACAGCAGGAGGCAATGATCTTAAATGGGAGATGATACACTATGACGTTCAGTTATTCGGTGGTGTTGTTCTTCATCAAGGTAAAATTGCGGAAATGGCAACAGGTGAAGGTAAAACTTTGGTTGCTACTTTGCCTGTGTTCCTTAACGCATTGACGGGAAACGGTGTACACGTTGTAACGGTTAACGATTATCTTGCCAAGCGTGACTCTGAATGGATGGGACCTTTATATGAATTCAACGGGCTCAGCGTTGACTGTATAGACAAGCATCGTCCTAATTCACCTGAACGCAGAAAAGCTTATTTGGCAGATATAACATTTGGAACAAACAACGAGTTCGGTTTTGATTATCTGCGTGACAATATGGCTATATCACCTGCCGATCTTGTTCAGCGTGCGCACAACTATGCCATTGTCGATGAGGTTGACTCGGTATTGATAGACGATGCCCGTACTCCTCTTATCATATCAGGTCCTGTGCCGAAAGGTGATGATCAGATGTTTGAAGAATATCAGCCTTTGGTGGAACGTCTTGTGGATGTACAACGCAAGCAGGCTACACAGTTCCTTGCCGAAGCAAAACAGAAGATATCGGAAGGTCAGGCTGCAAAGAATCAGAAAGAAATAGAAGAAGGTTTCCTTTCTTTATACAGATGCTATAAATGTCTTCCTAAATACAAACCTCTTATCAAGTATTTATCGGAGGAAGGCATAAAAGCCGGAATGTTGAAGACAGAAGAAACCTATATGGAGAACAACAACCGCAGAATGCCGGAGGCAGTAGAGCCTTTATATTTTGTTGTTGACGAGAAACTTAACTCGGCGGATCTTACTGACAAAGGAACAGAATGGTTGGCTAAACAGGTTAATGATAAAAATCTTTTCGTGCTTCCTGACATAACGAGCCAGTTGTCGGCACTCGAAACAGAGAGCGGACTTGATGCTCAGCAACGTCTTGACAAGAAAGATGACATGCTCAATCACTATGCAGTGCAGAGCGAACGCGTTCATACCTTGCAGCAGTTGCTGAAAGCATACACAATGTTTAACAAGGATGATGAATACGTTGTCATTGACGGCGAGGTTAAGATTGTTGACGAACAGACCGGACGTATAATGGAAGGACGTCGTTGGAGCGATGGACTTCATCAGGCTGTTGAGGCAAAAGAGCATGTAAAAGTTGAGGCTGCTACACAGACTTTTGCAACTATTACTTTGCAGAACTACTTCCGTATGTATCATAAACTGGCAGGTATGACAGGTACTGCGAGTACGGAAGCAGGCGAATTCTGGGATATTTACAAGCTCGATGTAGTAGAAATTCCTACAAACAAACCTGTTGCCCGTAACGATATGGATGACAGAGTTTACAAGACTGCGCGTGAAAAATACAATGCAGTAATAGATGAAGTAATAAACATGCGTAACAGCGGACGCCCCTGTTTGGTAGGTACAACGTCTGTCGAGATAAGCGAATTGCTGAGCAAGATGCTTAACATGCGCCATATACCTCATAACGTGCTTAATGCCAAATTGCATCAGAAAGAAGCAAATATCGTGGCAGAAGCAGGACGCAGCACGCTCGGAAAGGTCATGATAAAAGATGAAGAGGGCAACGAGCATGAAGAAGAAAGAATGCTTGGAGCTATTACCATCGCTACCAATATGGCGGGTCGTGGTACTGACATCAAGCTGAGTGACGAGGTTAAGGAAGCAGGAGGACTTGCGATTATAGGTACAGAAAGACATGAAAGCCGTCGTGTTGACAGACAGTTGCGAGGACGTGCGGGACGTCAGGGCGATCCCGGTTCTTCTGTTTTCTTCGTCAGTCTCGAAGATAAACTGATGCGTCTGTTCGGAAGCGAACGTATTGCGAGCGTAATGGACCGTCTCGGATTTAAAGAGGGAGACCTCATTGAGAGCCCGATGATTTCAAAGCAGATAGAAAGAGCGCAGAAGAAAGTGGAAGAAAACAACTTCGGAATACGTAAACGTCTGCTCGAATATGACGATGTAATGAACAAACAGCGAACGGTTATATATGAGAAACGCCGTCATGCTCTTATGGGTGAGCGTATCGGAATGGATATAACTAACGTCATCTGGGATCGTGTGATATATATAATCAACAACAACGATTATGAAGGTTGCAAGGAACAGTTCCTCAAAGTATTGTCAATGGAATGTCCTTTCGAAGAGTCTGAGTTCTTAAACGGAGACAGAAATGCCCTTGTAGAGCGTACCTTCCAAGATGCAATGGGTGCGTTCAAGCGCAAAACAGACCGCATACAGACTGTTGCACTGCCTATAATTAAAGAGGTATATGAAAACCAGAGTGCAATGTATGAGCGCATAATGGTTCCCATAACCGATGGAAAGCGTGTGTATAACATACCTTGTAATCTGAAAGAGGCGTATGATACAGAATGTAAGTCGGTTGTAAAACAGTTTGAAAAAGTTATTATGCTGCATATTATAGATGATAACTGGAAAGAGAACCTACGTCAGCTTGACGAGCTTAGACATAGCGTACAGAATGCTTCATACGAACAGAAAGACCCATTGTTGATTTTCAAATTGGAAAGCGTTACGCTTTGGGATAATATGATTAACGATATGAATAATCGTATAACAAGTATTCTTATGCGTGGTCAGATTCCAGAAATGCAGCAACAAGTACAGGAAGCTGCACCCGAAGAACGCAGTCAGCGTTATAACGAACAGAAAGATGAACTTGTTGACAGAAACCAACAGGCTGCGGCAAATCATGACACGCGAGAAGGTGCACAGGTACAACAGCGTACTCCTTATGTAAAAGATAAGATGCCGGGACGAAATGATCCTTGTCCATGCGGAAGCGGCAAGAAGTTCAAGAACTGTCACGGCAAAGGCTTGGCTTAGAAATATCAGGGCAACGTAATAATTTTATTATGGCGTTGCCCTGTTTGCATATAGCCGTCCGACATACCGTTCCGACGGTATTCCGAATACTTCCCGACGGCGTTCTTTTATGTATGTAGATAAATCGGTTATGAGAGATGAAAGATGATGCGGCTGTTTCTGCTGCCTGATAGTTATTGTTTTGCGATGCAAGAGTATAGCTTTTGCAATATGAAAGCATAACTTTTAGAGTGCAAAACAATAGCTTTTGAAAAGCAGAATCTAACTGCCTGATGTTCAGGATTATATGAGTCGTCAGATTCTTTGCGTGCGAACAGTTGCAGTTTTCATCTTTTATTGAATGCATGAAATGGTGATGTATCTCGTTTTTATGATACGGATATGAAACTATACGATGTAGTGTTTATACAGTATGAATTCACTTCTGCCGTAATAGTATAATGATTAATGTATAATCAGATAAATTATTGATAATAATATGCAAATTACAATTAAAGATTTAAAGAAGTCGTTTAATGACAAAACTGCCGTAAATATATCTGATTTTACAATAAAATCAGGTGAGATTTTAGGACTCGTGGGCAACAATGGTGCAGGAAAAACAACTCTTTTCCGCTTGTTCTTAGACCTTCTTAAATCTGATGAAGGAAACGTTGTTTTCAAATATAACATACGTTCAGCGTCAGATGACGGCGTTGTCGAAAAAGAATTAGACCCCACGTTGTCGGAAGATTGGAAGACAGTGACCGGTTGTTATCTCGATGAAGGTTTTCTCATAGATTTCCTTACGCCCGAAGAATATTTTGCATTCATAGCAAAAGTAAATTCCATCAGCGATGAAGAACTGAACGAAAGGCTTAAAACCTTTGAGCATTTCATGAATGGCGAGATAATGGAACAGAAAAAACTGATACGTAATTTCTCCGCAGGAAACAAACAGAAAATAGGCATTATATCTGCATTGCTTAACAGGCCGCAACTGCTTGTGTTGGATGAACCGTTCAACTTCTTAGACCCTTCGAGCCAGAACGCGTTGAAGAACATACTTGTTTCTTACAATAAAGATACCGATGCCACAATACTTATAAGCAGCCATAATTTGCAGCATACTGTCGATATCAGCACAAGAGTAGCCCTTCTTGAACATGGCGTGATAATAAAATCGCTTGCCAATGAGAATGGCAGTGTGTCAAAAGAACTTGAAGATTATTTTAATGTGAAATAGGTATTCAAAAAACCACGAGATTACTCTGCGATAATCATTTTTGAGTATCTTTTGATTAAATATATATAAATGCAATCAAGTTGCAGTTTTTTGTTGTATTTTTGTGACAAAATAATGATTAGATGAAGTTATCAGAGCTTAAAACAGGCGAAAAAGGTGTTATTGTGAAAGTTCTGGGACATGGAGGATTTCGCAAGCGTATAATAGAAATGGGCTTCATAAAAGGTAAGCTTGTCGAAGTCTTACTCAATGCTCCCTTTCAAGATCCTGTGAAATATAAGATCATGGAATATGAAGTCTCATTGCGACACAGCGAGGCTGAACAGATAGAAGTAATGTCCGAAGATGAAGCAAAGAATATCAGCGGGTATTTTACATCATCAAAAGATAACTCTGATGTTATAGACGAAGATTGCATAGACGAAGATAGGATAACAGAACAGCAACTCCTTGATGCCGCAATGGAAAAACGCCGTACCATAAATGTGGCATTGGTCGGAAATCCGAATTGCGGCAAAACATCGCTTTTCAACTTTGCTTCCGGTGCTCACGAACGTGTGGGCAATTACTCCGGTGTTACGGTAGATGCAAAGGTAGGCTATGCCGTTTTTGAAGGATATCGTTTCAATATTGTTGATTTACCCGGCACTTATTCGCTTTCCGCTTATTCTCCTGAGGAACTTTATGTACGTAAGCAGATAATAGAACAAACGCCGG
>CALGRN010000003.1 GCA_937880835.1 uncultured Prevotella sp.
TTTGCAGCCTGAAAGTTATCCTTTCAGAGTGCAAAAGGACAACTTTTACATTGCAAAACAATAGCTTTTGGAAATCGGTAGATATTATATCTCAAAGTCTGCCCTCTTCTCTGTAACTGTAATATCTGCCGTCCGTCACTATGATATGGTCGAGAAAGTGTATTCTCATCACTTCGCACGCTTTCTTTACACGTTGTGTCAGACGGTCATCTTCGCCGCTTGGCATTGCATTATTGCTCGGATGGTTGTGGCAAAGCGCAAGAACGGTTGACTTGTTCAATATAGCTTCTCTCATTATAATTCTTATATCCACTGCCGTTTCGCTTATTCCGCCGTGCGAAATGCGCTGCGCTTTTATCATCTTATAGTTTTGATTCATAAGCACTATCCACGCTTCTTCCACATCCAAGTCTTGCATTTGCGGGTGCATGTAATTGTATATGGCTGTTGCCGAACCCAAATCGATGCGTTCTTCCGCCTTTTCCTTAGCCCTGCGCTTGCCCAATTCGCATGCGGCAAGAATGGTTATGGCTTTCGCTTCTCCTATTCCGTTGTATTCGGTCAGGTCGTTTATGCTTTTCTTTCCAAGCGTGTTGAGATTGTTGTTGCATTCGTTTAGCACTCGTTTCATAAGGTCAACCGCGCTTTCTTTCGTAGAACCCGAGCCTATCAGAATTGCAAGAAGCTCGGCATTCGACAACGCCTCCGCGCCAAGTCTTTCTAATTTCTCGCGCGGACGGTCTTCTTCTGCCCATTGATTGATATTAAGTTTTTCCATGATAAGATTTATATTTTATGTCCAAATCAAGAATAAAACAATATTGAAACGACATAAAATGAAGTCAGCAGACAGGTATTTAGATAAGGATTTTATTTGTGGAACAATAAAAATACAAACAGAATGTCATTTGTAAAAAGTCTTCTCAAACGCTTGAAATTCGTCTTTTCCGCACACGCAACGCCTCCACCATGCTTTAATAAAGCCGAAACCGTAGCCCATGAGTTGTATGAACGAAGAAATAACGGACAACAGTCCTATCTTTATACTCTTGTTTTTAACGGACGAGTCGATTGCTATTACTGCCGCATATACAACCAACGGCAGCAGAGGAACAACGCAAAGCAACAGCCAATCGTGTCTTTCCGACATGCAGCCTGTCACGCATCCGATTGCCGAAAGCGTTATCAAAGAGATTGTTACCAGTGTGAATATCATCGGTAACAAATGCACCAACTTCAAAGAATCGGGATATTTCTTGTACAGGTTTATGCGTGCTATGCCGCTGTTGAACACCTGACGGAAGAACTTACGAAAGTCCGTGCGACGCTTGTGCCATACCCATGCATCGGGAAACAATCGGCAACGATAGCCGTTTTTGAATATACGGATGCTGAAATCGATGTCTTCGCCGAAGCGCATCTTTGAAAATCCGCCCAACGAAGCATACACATCGCGGCGTATTCCCATGTTGAACGAACGCGGATAGAACTTGTCCAACTTCTTTTTTCCGCCACGAATGCCGCCCGTTGTGAAGAAACTTGTCATAGAATATGATATCGCTTTCTGCGTGTCGGTGAAAGATTCGTGCGCACTGTCAGCTCCTCCGAATGCGTCGGAAGGTTCTCGCTGCAACTCGTTATCCACCGCTTCGAGGTATCTTTCGGGCAGAACGACATCGCTGTCCAATACAATCAGATACTCTCCGGAAGCATGTTCAGCACCGTAATTGCGGCTTTGTCCCGGACCGGAGTTAGTCTTCGGCAAATACTTTAAATCAATATTACTCATATATTTACTGCATACCTCATCGCAAGGCACAGACGAACCGTCCTCTACTATTATCACCTCGAAATCTTTAAGAGTCTGTCTTGTGATGCTTCCGAGCAGTTCTTCCACCTCATCTGGGCGGTTGAATACAGGTATTATGATTGAGTATTTCATCCGATTTTCATGTTTTGGTACATAAAATTTTGAGTTTTTAAGTTGTCATTAAATGTATGCCTGATTATGCATGTAATACTCCTGCATCACCGGCATTGTCAACATAAGGACAAACTTAAAAACTCAAAAATATCAATATCACTCCTTAACGCGGTTAAGATAAGAACCGTCGCGAGTGTCTATCTGCACAAGATCACCTTCGTTTATAAACAATGGAACGCGTATTTCAACACCGGTTTCAACCGTTGCGGGCTTAGTTGCATTGGTAGCAGTATCTCCTTTGAGTCCCGGTTCGGTGTGTACGATGCGCAGGTTTGTCTTAACCGGCATCTCGGCAGAAAGGATTGTGCCGTCAGAAGTGTCTGTAACAACTTCCACAACATCGCCTTCTTTCATGTAATCCACACCCTCTATACCTTCTTTTGCGATAGGAATTTGCTCGAAAGTCTCTTGGTTCATGAAGATGTAACCTGTCGTATCTTGATACAGATATTGATAGGGGCGACGCTCAACGCGTACATCTTCGAGTTTGAAACCTACCTGAAATGTGCGTTCAAGCACTCGTCCGTCACTGACATTTTTCAGTTTTGTGCGCATAACGGTGTTACCCTTGCCCGGCTTAACATGCTGAAAGTCGATGCAAGTCCAAATCTTGCCGTCCATACGAATGCAAGTTCCGATTTTAATTTCCTGTGAATTAATCATTTTGTTTTATACTTTATTTATTATTATATAATTCAGTAAAAATCATCAATATGTGCTGCAAAGGTACTGATTTTGTGGAAAAAAACATAAAAGTTTGCGCTAAAAATCATATAATTCTTGGTTAATTAAAAAGAATTGCGTACTTTTGCAGCCCAAAGTGAGATAATAATAACAAATAAACAATATAAAGATGAAAAGAACATTTCAGCCACACAACAGAAGAAGAGTGAACAAACACGGCTTCCGAGAGAGAATGGCAACGAAGAACGGACGTCGCGTTTTGGCTTCAAGACGTGCGCGCGGTCGCAAGAAATTGACTGTTTCTGACGAACATCACGGTAAATAGTCGAATTCAAGAATAGTTTTTGTAGAATGCAGAGAGCAGCAAGGAGATATTTTCTTTGCTGCTTTTTATTTTTCAATAGGTATGCAGATTGTCCGGCAGATAAGCCGAAACAAACCGCGAAATTGATATTGGAACAACGCTATTGCGAGCTTTTTACTGCGCAGGACACTGCCATATAAGCATCGGTTTTTATGTTCGAGTACGCATATATAAATCTCAATATCGGACATAAAAATCAAAACCGTATGCCCGTATAAACTGATAAAAATAGCAAAATCGTTTTGCGCTATGTGCGGTTTATCGTATCTTTGCAGTCGATAAATAAGAAAACATATCATAACATGGAAAAAGTGGTAAGCGGAATACGACCTACCGGTAATCTGCATTTAGGCAATTATTTCGGTGCGGTGAAGAGTTTTGTCGAAATGCAGAATAGATACGACTGTCTGTTTTTCATTGCCGACTGGCACTCTCT
>CALGRN010000004.1 GCA_937880835.1 uncultured Prevotella sp.
TCTTTGTTCTCATTCCGCCGAATATCACCGTTGCGGTCTTTCCTTCTATACTTTCTACTGTTCCGACTGATTTCGTGCCCTTTATTCTCACCGTATCGCCGACTTTCACGTCTGCATCATCCTTACGTTTCTGTATTGCTGCCTTTACCGCATCGGCATTCTTGCGCTCGTTTTCTGCTTTCTCTTTCTTTCTCTTTTCATGTCTTTCCTTGCGCTGCATTATCTGTTGTATCTTGCGCGCAATCTTTTCATCATCAGATTTGGTATCTATCTCGCTCACTTCCGATTTGAAACTGTCGAGTTCCTTGCGTATTTTCTTCGTCTCTTCTTTCTCTGCCTGCTTCTCACGAATCTCTCTTATGGTCGCTTCTATTCTCTTGTTTGTCTCGCTCAGAAGCTCTTCCGCCTGCTCTTTGGCACGTCTCAGAATATCCTTTCTGCTTTGTTCTATGTCTTTTATTCCTTCTTCATATTCAGCGATTGTCTTCTCCATGTCTTTCTCGCGCTTATGTATTGCCTGACGTTTGTTCTCCCAATAACGTTTGTCGCGCACAATATCCTGCAAATATTTGTCGCTTTGTATATAGTCAGAACCCACGATATCGGATGCGTAGCTTATCACCTCTTCGGGTATTCCCGTCTTACGTGCTATCTCAATGGCGAAAGAACTGCCCGGCTGTCCTATTTGAAGACGGAATAACGCCTGCATTTCGTGGCGGTCGTATAGCATCGCACCGTTGACTACACCTTCATGGCTGTCGGCGAAGTGTTTAAGATTCTGATAGTGAGTCGTTATCAAACCATAAGCATTTTTGTTGCAAAACTGTTTCAGCACTGCTTCTGCTATCGCACCGCCTATCTGCGGTTCTGTTCCCGTTCCGAACTCGTCGATGAGCAGGAGAGATTTGCTGTTGGAATATTTCATCATATTCTTCATGTTCAACAGGTGGCTCGAATACGTGCTGAGGTCGTTTTCCATGCTCTGTTCGTCGCCTATATCTATCATTATATCAGCGAAGATGCCTGTCTTGGAATTTTCTCCCACAGGTATGGAGATGCCGCATTGAAGCATATACTGCAACAATCCTACCGTTTTGAGACATACCGACTTGCCTCCTGCGTTAGGTCCAGATATTATAAGTATTCTTTTCCTGCCCGTCAGCGCAATGTCCAGCGGAACAACGTTTCTGCCTTGTTTCGCAAGCGAAATGCAGAGCAGAGGATGTATTGCATTTATCCAGTCAATATGAGGATGTTGCTCCACACGCGGTTCGTTAGCCTTCGTAAGCCTCGCGAGTTCCGATTTGGCTCTTATAAGGTCTATCTTTGCGAGGAAATCATACGAATGAATGATATCCGACACGTGAGGTCTGATGAGTTCGGAGAAGTCCGTCAATATGCGTATAATCTCCCGCCTTTCCTCATGTTCAAGTTCTCTGATGCGGTTGTTTGCCTCTACTATCTCGGCAGGTTCTATGAATACAGTGCGTCCCGAAGCCGATTCGTCGTGCACTATACCTTTTATCTTGCGTTTCATTCCGGGTGCTATCGGAATGACAAGTCGCCCGTCGCGCATTGTCGGAGCAGCATCTTTGTCTATCAGTCCTTCATTCTGCGCCGAACGCAAGATGCTGTTCAGAGTGCGTGATATTCCGCTTTCGATGCGCGAAAGCTCGGTTCTTATGCGCAAGAGTTCGGCAGACGCATTATCGCGTATCTTTCCGAACCTGTCGAGTATTATGTCAATGCGCTTTATAAGTTGCGGAAATGTGATTACATCTTCCGTCAACCGTTGCAATGCAGGGTAGGGATATGTATCCGATTCGCTGTCATTGCGCCTGTTGAGTCTGTCTGAAATGAGACATATAGTGTTGAGAGAACGCCTCAAATCGAACAGTTCATTCTCGTCAATATGTGTGCCTTCAAGTCTCAGACGAGACACCGATTCACGTACATCGAAAAAGTATTGCAGCGGAAAATCGTCTGTTTCTTCCTGCAAGCGACGAAACTCACGTACTTGTTCAAACCATTCGTTTATAACATCGGCATCGTAGGAAACGGCGATATTATCGACAAGCTCTTTTCCCATGCCTGAAAGACAACGCTCGCGCAGCAGCTGCCGTATCTCGTCGAAATCTATCTTTTCTTCAAAATTGTTTGGATAAATCATGCTGCAAAATTACTCTTTTTGCTATTTATTACGCCCTATAAACGTCAAAACTTTTCGTTGAGCGCAGAAAAACTTCGTTTCGAGAGATGTATTGTTGCTGAAAACTTTTGCCATGTAATAAGTAACATGAATTACTCGGATTATTATATATTAATGTATATCCTGCAATTCCAGTTTTTTCATGATAAGCTTTACAGAATCCACCATCAATCATAATTAATTTTCCATTTGCTTTTAATGGATTTTCACCGTCTTTTACCTTAATTGGAAGATGACCATTAATAATATGGGTACGATTAGAATATAACCCAAATTCATGAAGAATCATATTGCATTCCTTTTCATTATTATAGTACTCATAATAATAATTAGTTGGTTCTTGGTGAGCACTACTATCTTCAATAAACAAGCGTTCAAAAGTTTTACAAACCCGACCTGAAAAAGGTGAAAGAAGATTACACCACAAAAAATACATCAAATCAATATATTGATAATTAACTTGGTCATTTATTACTTTACGAACTACTTCATCGACAAAATCAAAATAAGCTTTTCCTTGAACAACTTTACCAAGTACTTTAACTGCTTGAAAGTTTCCATCCTGAGTTAACGGCATACAGCCATGATAGATTAAATTATTATTATAGGTTCTATAAACCGCACCTTTATTACAAAGAAAATCAAGATGTTTTTTTAAACGAATACTATTCATAAATGAATTAGTCAATTCGTCAATAATTTCATTCTCGCGTTTTGTTAATTGATAAGGATTATTAGAATTAATTGTTAAAAGTAGATTATCTTTTAAAGAATAACTATGTTCTCCAATCATTACCTTACCATCAACTAAATTTAATTTATCCAAAAATAATCTTTCATTCATCATATATTCAGGATTACGTTTAATAATATTACCCTCTAATTTAAACATTATTATAGCAATTGTTTTAATTAATATGTTACTTATGTTATTATCAAAAGTAAGTATAAAAGATGCCATTAGTAATTTAATTAAACTTTTACCTTTTATATTATTTACATGTATTATAAACATAGTATTTGTTGACTTTGCTTTTGCTATTTTAATAGGAATTAGAT
>CALGRN010000005.1 GCA_937880835.1 uncultured Prevotella sp.
GGAAAGTGCAGAAAGAACTTCCGTGCGATTGTAATTGTTCTGATACATGCGCTCATACATCTCCGTTGCCTCGTCATATTTGCCGCGACTTACATAATACTGAGCCAGTCTTTCTACATAAATATTATTGTCGGGGCGCAGACTTATTGTTTTCTTATAGTCTGCAAGTGCAAGCGAGTCGAGATTGAGAGCAGCATAAAACGGTGCACGAGCGAAGTAACCTTCGGCTGCATGGGGCTTTATCCGAATGCTTCGGTTGAGCAATTCAAACGCCGAAGCATAGTTGCCTTTCAGCTGTTGGTTTATTGCTTCAAAGTAGAAATATTTGAAGTGCATGTCATCAGCCATACTCGCAGAGTCGGCAGATACCGCTGCGACTTTATTCTTCGGCTTCTTCCGACTGTAAGAAGGAGTAGTCACGCAGAGCACCAACATCGCCGTTACGGTTATTCTTATATATGTTAAAACGCTGTTCAATTCTATTTGAGTTTATAAAGTAAACGTTTTGTCAGTTCTGGGTTGAAGTTATCGCATCGCTCCCCCACCGTTTCTGTTGTTTCCGTCATTCGCTTTCGGGCTTTCACACCTGCGTTCATCTCACTCCGGTGTGTCCGTATCCGCCCTCGCCTCTTTCCGTCTTGTCAAGCTCTTCCACTTCAATGAGCTCACCTTGTTCATGTCTTGCTATTACCATTTGCGCGATACGTTCGCCGTCGTTGATTACGAAATCGCTGTCAGAAAGGTTTATCAGCAGTACCATTATCTCTCCCCGATAGTCTGCATCCACCGTTCCGGGCGTGTTAAGCACCGTTATTCCGTGTTTCAAAGCCAATCCGCTGCGCGGTCTTATCTGCGCTTCAAATCCTTCCGGCAATGCTATATGCAGCCCTGTGGGGATGAGTTTGCGTTCCATAGGGTGCAAGACAACGGCTTCATCTATATTAGCACGCAAGTCCATTCCTGCACTCTGAGGGGTGGCATAAGCAGGAAGCTGCCCATGTCCTTTATTGATTACTTTTATACGTATCATCGCTTTTCGGTCTTTTAATCTGCAAAAATAACCATTTATATCCATATTATGGCATCGCCGGGTATTAAAATACATTAATCATTAACAGATGTTTTCTGTTTAGGCAATGCTTTGACATATATAAGAAAACGACATTTTCAATTATCCGAACAATGCTTCAAAATGTTGCAACATTACAAAAAACTACCCCATGTGGCACTTTCTCATAAATTATAATTAATTTTGCAACAACGGAAAACCTTTAAAAGCAAAAGCAATGAAAATCATAAGAAAGCAGGATTACAAGATAAACGAATGGACAGGAGGTATAACGAGGGAAATCTGCATAAGTCCCGAGACTGCCGGTTTGGGCGCGCGCAACTTCGACATACGAATATCTTCTGCGGTTATAAACCTTACGGAGAGCGACTTTTCCGATTTCAGCGGATATACAAGATATATAATGCCGATTGACGGCGATATAACTCTTTTCATCAGAAACGAGGAGATAAGGCTCGAAAAAGATAAGCCATTCAAGTTCAGAGGAAGCGATAAGGTAAGCTCGACAAACACAAAGGGTGCAACGGATTTCAACGTAATATTCAGAGAAAGCATGAATGTAGCCGTGCAGGTGTGCAACAACGCAAAATCAGAAGAAGCCGAAACAGCTACCATTGTGTTTGCTCTCGAAGACGTGAAGATAAACGACAAAACCGTTGAAAAACACGATACGGCAATACTTTCCGAACCGTTCAGCGTAAGCGGAAAAGCCGTAATTATAAGCATTGGCGACAAAATGAACTTACGATAGTTTCGTTTTGCTGCTCCGGAAATTTATTTCTACACGTCTAAGAAATAAACTTTCGGAGGATATAAAAACCGTTCTGAAAATCTGAAATCTATCCTACGACAAACATAAATACGATAAAATTTCCGTCGCAACGGACATTCCGACGATGCAACGGCAGACATATATCACTTTTAAAATAATGCTATCAAAAACAGAACGCATTATTCCTGATTTTCAAAAGCTGTTGTTTTGCACCATAAAAGTTATCCTTTTGTACGATGAAAGTTATCCTTTTGCAATGCAAAACAATTACTTTTGAGAAGCCGTTTGTAACGTATTGATTTTCAATGTTATAAAAAGCATGAACTATTAATGTTTACATTGCAGTTTTATACAACATGTTCAAACAATACGCAAACTGATAATTGTTGTCATAGACAAACATTTTATTTTTATATGAATTCTTTCTGTAATTTGATGAATATCGCGTATTGTTTTATAGTACGGTTTGTAT
>CALGRN010000006.1 GCA_937880835.1 uncultured Prevotella sp.
ACAAGACTGCCAATCAGCCGTTTTAGTTCAAAATGGACCATGGCTATGTCCACATAGATGCATCGGTCTAGGTTCTTGCGTTAAGGCCTGCAAATTTGATGCGATAAAAATTGGTAAATTCCATCTGCCAGAGGTTGACGAAGATAAATGCACGTCTTGCGGAGCATGCGTAAAGGCTTGTCCGCGCAATATCATAGAATTGCGTAAAAAAGGCATAAAGAACCGCCGTGTTTATGTGCGCTGTGTCAATAAAGATAAAGGAGCTGCTGCAAGAAAAGCCTGTCAGGTGGCTTGTATAGGTTGTGGAAAATGCCAGAAAGAATGCGAGTTTGATGCGATAACGATAGAAAACAATCTTTCTTACATAGATTTCAATAAATGCAGACTATGTCGCAAATGCGTGGATGTTTGTCCCACGAATGCCATTATAGCTGTAAATTTCCCGATTCGTAAGCCTGTCTCATCAGACATACAACCGAAAACGACCGAGAATAAACAGATAAAAAAGGAGGTGGAAGCATGAAATTACATACATTCAGAATAGGCGGCATTCATCCGGAGGAAAACAAACTGACTTCCGATATATCCACAAAGATTGCTGCTTTGCCTAAACAAGCTGTATTTCCGCTTACACAACATATCGGTGCTCCAACTAAACCGGTTGTGAAAAAGGGCGATAAAGTAAAGGTTGGAACACTAATTGCCGAAGCAGGAGGATTTGTTTCTGCACCGATTTTCTCATCCGTATCAGGTACTGTCGTTAAGATTGACAAGGCAATAGATGCAACCGGATATGCTCAACCTTCTATAATAATAGACGTGGAGGGTGACGAATGGGAAGAAAGTATAGACCGTTCGGACAAGTTGGAGACACTTGCGGAACACGAAGATCTTACGCCGGATATTATAATAGAACGCATAAAGAAATCCGGTATAACGGGTATGGGAGGCGCAGGCTTTCCTACTTTCGTCAAACTTTGTCCTCCGCCGACTGCAAAAGCAGAATGTATAATAATCAACGGTGTGGAATGTGAACCTTATATAACGTCGGATTATCGTCTGATGATTGAACATGCCGATGAAATTCTCGTAGGACTTGAACTATTGATGAAAGCTGCTAAGGTGGATAAAGGATATATAGGAATAGAAGATAACAAGCCCGAAGCAATACGATTGTTTGAAGAGAAAACGGCAAGTGACAGCAGAATAGAGATTGTTGCACTTGAAAAGAAATATCCGCAAGGTGGCGAAAAGCAACTCATCGATGCGGTTATAAGACGTCAAGTGCCTGCTCCACCTGCCATTCCTGTAAATGTAGGAGCTATCGTTCAGAATGTAGGGACAGCGTTTGCGGTATATCAAGCGGTAATGAAAAATAAACCCTTGTTTGAGCGTTATACAACTGTTACGGGTAAAAGAATACAGAAACCGTGTAACTTTCTTGTGCGTATGGGAACGCCGATGAACGAACTTATTGCAGCTTGCGGAGGTATGCCGGAAGGTAGTAATAAAGTTATTGCAGGCGGTCCGATGATGGGTAAGGCTCTGACATCTACGGACGTTCCAATTTGCAAGGGAACTAACAGTGTTACGGTTATTACAGATGATGAAGCAAAAAGAAAGAAAGTTCAGCCCTGTATAAGATGTGCCAAGTGTGTAAACGTATGTCCTATGGGATTAGAACCATTCCTTATATCTACTGTATCTGCTCTTCACGATTGGGAAAAAGCAGAATCTGAGGATATCGTTTCATGTATAGAATGCGGTTCATGTCAATTCACTTGCCCCGCACATCGTCCGCTTCTTGACAACATACGTTTGGGTAAATCAACTGTTATGGGTATAATAAGATCCAGAGCAAAATAATAACAACATAAGATAATAATATTGTATGAGTAATAAATTGATAGTATCACTATCTCCCCATGTGCATGGAAAAGACAGTGTAGAGCGCAATATGTATGGTGTTATAATTGCGTTGATGCCTGCATTGGCTGTTTCTTTTTTATATTTCGGACTCGGTTCTGTCGTGGTATGTGCAAGCAGCGTAGCTTCTTGTATGTTTTTCGAATGGGCAATAACAAAATATATATTAAAGGAAGAGCCGTCTTTATCAGATGGTTCTGCAATAATCACGGGCTTGCTGCTTGCCTTTAATCTTCCGAGCAATCTTCCTGTTTGGATTATTATAATAGGAGCATTAGTCTCAATAGGCATAGGAAAGATGACATTCGGAGGATTAGGCAACAATCCTTTCAATCCTGCTTTGGTAGGAAGGTGTTTCCTTCTTGTCAGTTTTCCTGCACAAATGACATCTTGGCCGATAGCAGGACAACTTACAAAATATATGGATGCCGAGACAGGAGCAACACCTTTAAGCATCATGAAGACTGCAATCAAGACCGGAGATGTCGATATTTTAAATCAATTACCGGATGCTGCACATCTTCTGCTTGGCAATAATGCAGCAGGAGGATTGGGAACAATCGGCGAGATATGTGCAATCGCATTGATAATAGGATTGATTTATATGCTTTGGAAGAAGATAATAACTTGGCATATACCTGTTTCGATAATTCTTACAGTATTTGTTTTCAGTGGAATTATGCATCTTGCAAATCCCGTTTATGCCAATCCCATAGCGGAAATTTTGAGCGGTGGACTTATGTTGGGAGCTATTTTCATGGCGACGGACTATGTTACTTCTCCCATGACACATAAAGGACAGATTATATATGGTGTTGCGATAGGTTTCCTTACAGTTGTAATAAGAAACTGGGGAAGCTATCCTGAGGGAATGTCTTTTGCCATATTGATAATGAATGCATTCACTCCTTTAATAAATACTTATGTAAAACCGAAGAGATTCGGAGAGGTTTCTAACAATTAACATAACATATAAAAGATTGATATTTATGGAAAAATTGAAATCATCGCTTACTAACATGGTCGTCGTACTTGTAGTTGTAGCTCTTGTTACAGGCGGTCTTTTGGCATTGGTGAATAACATCACTGCCGCACCGATAGCTGCACAGGCTGAGAAGACACTTTCTGACGGAATAAGAAATGTTATGGGGGGAGGAAACATAGAAGTAACATCAAATGATACCGTAAAGCAAGTTACGGATGGAAAAGAAGTTTCTTTCATAATACATAATGCAGCATTGTCGGGAAAAACGATTGGAGCTGCCGTTGAAAGTACAGTACAAGGATTCGGCGGTGACTTGAAAGTGCTTGTAGGTTTCGATACGGAAGGCACAGTAAAGGGATATACCATTCTTTCAACAGTAGAGACACCCGGACTTGGAGCAAAGGCAGACAAGTGGTTTCAGAAAGGCGAAAAAGGCGATATAATAGGTAAAAGTCCCGCAAAGAAAGCTCTTGCCGTAAGCAAGGACGGAGGAGATATAGATGCAATTACAGCCTCCACAATCACTTCGAGAGCTTTCCTTGAAGCCGTTAATGATGCTTATTCAGCTTACAGTCAGAATAATTCAGATGGTAAATCAGATGTTAATAACCTTAAAAAGAAAGATTGATGTCATGAGTAATATAAAGATATTGATAGACGGTATAATAAAAGAAAATCCAATTTTTGTTCTTTTGTTGGGAATGTGTCCGACATTAGCAACGACAACATCGGCTATAAACGGTCTTTCTATGGGGCTTGCCACGATGTTTGTGCTTATATGTACCAACTTCGTTATATCGTGTATAAAGAAGATAACGCCCGATATGGTGCGCATTCCGGTGTTTGTTGTTGTAATAGCTACATTTGTAACGGTTCTGCAAATGTTTATTAAGGCTTATCTGCCTTCCATTGACGATGCACTCGGAATATACATTCCTTTGATTGTTGTGAACTGTATCATTCTTGGACGTGCAGAGTCTTTTGCATGCAAAAACTCTCCAATATCAAGCCTTTTCGATGGACTCGGGATAGGATTGGGCTTCACTATCGCTCTGACATTGCTCGGCATAGTGCGTGAATTACTTGGTGCCGGCTCTGTGTTTGGTATAAATTTGATGCCAGAAACAACGAACATACTTCTGTTTGTATTGCCTCCCGGTGCTTTTATCACACTTGGTTACCTTATAGCCATATTCAATAAATTAAAGAAAGCATAATAGTTAT
>CALGRN010000007.1 GCA_937880835.1 uncultured Prevotella sp.
TTTTCATCGGATTGCTTTTATTCAATGTTCCTCCTCCGACATGATAAACCACACTCTTGGGTATGCAATATATCTTTCGCCCCAACATTCGCAGTCGCCAGCAAAGGTCGATTTCTTCGTTATGAGCAAAGAAACGTGCATCAAGACCTCCCGCTTTCCAATAATCTTCACTGCGTATCATCATACATGCCCCCGTAGCCCAAAAGATTTCGGCATTGTCATCATATTGTCCTCTGTCGTCTTCTACATTATCGAATATCCTACCTCGACAAAAAGGATAACCGTATTTGTCTATATATCCTCCGCTTGCACCCGCATATTCGAACTTGCCTTTATCACTTACGGACAACAGTTTCGGCTGACATGCAGCAACTTGCACGTTATAATCCATGTATTCGATTAAAGGTTTGAGCCAATCACGAGTTACTTCGACATCACTGTTGAGCAGGACATAATATTGTGCATCTATCATCTTCAATGCTTTATTATAGCCTTCTGCAAATCCCCAGTTGTTATCAAGCCATATGATTTCTACATCCGGAAAACATTCTTCTACAAATTTTACAGAA
Organism: uncultured Prevotella sp.; assembly: GCA_937880835.1. Lineage (GTDB taxonomy): Bacteria > Bacteroidota > Bacteroidia > Bacteroidales > Bacteroidaceae > Prevotella. The sequence continues at coordinate 570 of CALGRN010000007.1, forward strand.
CCATCGGAAGATGCATTGTCGGCAACATAAACCACAGCATCTTCATGAGAGAACTTTAACACCGTCGGAAGATATTCTTCAAGCATTTTACGTCCGTTCCAATTGAGTATCACTATTGCAACTTTATCCATATCAAAATATTGCTTTCAACGCAGTCTTGTCGTGATTGAAATCGCCAAGACGAACATTGATAATCTGGTTGTCGTATTCTTCTCGTGCTTCCGACGGTGGAAGTTCCACTCTTATATAATTTCTCGTAAATCCATGCATTGCGCGTCCTCTTGTTGCCTTTTCAAACAATACTTCCGCAGTTTCTCCAATATGTCTTTCATAAAAAGCTTCTGTATTTCTGTCAGACAATTCAAGCAAGCGTTTTGATCGTTGTTCACGGAGAAGTTCATGTAGCCGAGAATCTGTTTGGAATTGTCGAACTTCATCCTGATGCCGCCCGTCTCCATCGCAGCTGACATTCCCAGTTGGGCAAGCTGTTTCTTATCCTTATCGTCAACCGTATATGGAATTTTAAGTGCAGCAGTTCCGGGTCTTTCACTATATGGAAAAACATGCAGTTGGGTAATATCAAGCGATGATATAAAATTGTAACAATCTTCAAAATATTCAGGTTTCTCACCGCGACATCCTACCATAACATCTACTCCGATGAAAGCATCAGGCATCAATTTCCTTATTAGTTTTATCTTATCAGCAAACAGTTGTCTGTCGTAATGGCGTCTCATGAGTCTCAAAACTTCATCAGAACCGCTTTGCAACGGTATATGAAAATGAGGCATAAAAGCCCGGCTGCCTGCGCAAAACTCTATAATATCATCGTAAAGCAAGTCAGGTTCTATGCTGCTTATGCGAAAACGTTTTATTCCTTCCACACCATCAAGAGCCTTTATCAAATCCAGAAAACTCTCATCTGTTGTCTCTCCGAACTCTCCTATGTTAACTCCCGTAAGCACAATCTCTTTTCCTCCTTCGGCAGCAGCATCTGTTGCTTGTTTTACAAGTGATGAAATTGATGGATTACGTGAGAAACCACGTGCATAGGGAATTGTGCAATAGGTGCAAAAATAATTGCAACCGTCTTGCACTTTAAGAAAATAACGTGTGCGGTTTCCACGCGAACATGACGGCGCAAAAGTCTTTATGTCCTTTGTTTTCACAGCATGGAACTTCTGAGAACTCCCCCACCCTTCACTTAAATACTGTATAAGATTAGCCTTCTCATTACTTCCGAGCACGAGATCTACACCCTCTATCTTGCTTATTTTCTCTGATTCGAGCTGTGCATAGCATCCTGTAACGACTACAAATGCATTCGGATTTTCACGAACCATACGATGTATTGCCTGCCTGCATTTATGGTCAGCCACCTCAGTAACCGAACATGTGTTAATCAAGCATATATCAGCAGGTTCTCCTTTCTTGGCAGTTCTAACCCCCAACTCACTCAGCATACGTCCGAAAGTGGATGTTTCGGAAAAGTTAAGTTTACATCCGAGAGTGAAATATGCAGCAGTTTTGCCCTGAAAGGCAGAAGTATCAATCATTATCTTTTTATCACCTTAAAATTATATAACGCTGCAAAGTTACTACTTTTTCATTTAAAGAGAGACATCGAAACAAAGTTTTCAAATACAAACAGTATGATTGTTTATATATACCATTTAGTTTTCGATGTCAGTTGCATACGAATATTTGGTATATATATTAAAAGAGCCGTGTAGCGATATATGCTATACGGCTCTTAGTTTTTATTACTTACGCGGATAAATCTTTATCCGTTAACCTTTGCCATGTGTTTAATAAGCTCTACAACCTTGTGAGAGTATCCGATTTCGTTATCATACCAAGAAACCACTTTCACAAACGTATCAGTAAGAGCGATACCTGCTTTGGCATCGAATATTGATGTGCGAGGATCTCCGAGGAAGTCAGAAGAAACAACAGCTTCATCAGTATATCCTAAAATACCTTTCAATTCACCTTTCGATGCTTCTTTCATTGCTGCGCATATCTCATCATAAGAAGCAGGTTTTGCCAAGTTGACAGTAAGGTCAACAACAGAAACATCCAAAGTAGGAACACGCATTGACATACCGGTAAGTTTGCCGTTAAGTTCAGGAATAACCTTACCAACTGCCTTTGCAGCACCTGTTGAAGAAGGAATTATGTTGCCGGAAGCAGCACGTCCGCCACGCCAATCTTTAAGAGAAGGACCGTCAACGGTCTTCTGTGTAGCTGTTGTAGAGTGAACAGTTGTCATCAAACCGTCTGTTATACCCCATTTGTCATTCAGCACTTTTGCTATCGGAGCGAGACAGTTTGTAGTACAAGATGCATTAGATACGAATTGTGTACCTTTCACATACTTATCTTCATTAACTCCACATACAAACATAGGCGTATCATCCTTAGAAGGAGCAGACATCACTACATATTTTGCACCTGCATCGATATGTCCCTGAGACTTTTCCTTTGAAAGGAACAGACCCGTTGCTTCAACAACGTATTCAGCTCCGATTTCATTCCATTTCAAGTCTGCCGGATTGCGCTCTGCCGTCACGCGTATAACATTTCCGTTGACAATAAGCTGCGAATGCTCAACATCAGCTTCTATTGTACCATTGAACTGTCCGTGCATTGTGTCATACTTTAACATATAAGCCAAGTAATCGACAGGGCATAGGTCATTTATACCCACAACTACAACATCTTTTGCATTCTCTGCTTCAAGAGATGCACGGAATACGAAACGACCGATTCGACCAAATCCGTTAATACCAATCTTAATCATCTTTCTTTTTATATTTAAAGGGTTAAAGTATAATCTTTATTCAGAAGTATAATGTTTTTTTAAACATTTTTCCTTATTTGCCTACAAAGATACGAAAAAATTCCTATATTTGCACACGAAAAAGGTATTAATTATTTTTTAAAGCTGAAAATTATGAGTAAATTTTTAAATGAGTTTAAAGACTTCGCTATGCGGGGTAACGTGATGGATATGGCTGTCGGTGTTATAATCGGCGGTGCTTTCGGAAAGATTGTTTCTTCTCTGGTTGACGATGTTCTTATGCCTGTTATCGGTATATTAACAGGTGGTATTGATTTCAAAGAACTTGCATTTACCATAGGTGATGCAAATATCAAATACGGAATGTTTATTCAGAATATCATTGATTTCTTAATAATTGCATTGTGTATATTCACTATGATAAAGATAATGAATAAAGCATCTAAGAAGAAAGAGGAAGAACCTGCCGCAGAACCGGAGCCAAGCACTGAGGAAAAACTTCTCGGAGAGATACGCGACTTATTGAAAAATAAATAAAAGAAATATATCCTTAAATTCACTCAGTTCGCTAAATCATAATCAAAAGCGGTATTTAGATTTAGCAATCGAATAATATATGAACTGAGGATTTAATAAAACAATCCCTGAATTGCAATATAAAAACAATTCAGGGATTGTTTATTATACACTAAATATAATACTTTATACAAGTTCGGCATAATAATTTGTCAAGCTGCTTTTCTTCTTCTATCTTGCTGACA
>CALGRN010000008.1 GCA_937880835.1 uncultured Prevotella sp.
ACCAATGTTGGTGCATGAAGCCGGAATGGTAACCTTTGTAAAGGTTGGATTGTCACACTGTCTGAAAGATCCTTCCGGTATTGACGTCAAAGTCTCTGGAAATACGATTTCGGTAACGCCGCTTTTTATCTGGTTGCTCACCCAAGGAATTGATGAAGTTACCTTATAGTTCTCATGGTCTTGGCTGTTTGTAACCGATGACGGGATATTCCTAACACCGCTACCGGCAATCTCATAGATACCTACTGTGTTGTTGGCAGGGGTTGTCAGATCCTTTTTAGTAATTTGATAAGTCACGTTATCAACCGTGAATCTCGTCCCTTCTGTTTGAGCGTACGCTCCTGTTGCTGACATTATCAATGCAAGCAACAAAAAAAATAATTGTTTTTTCTGTTTCATAAACTAAAATTTATTAAATTATTTCGTGATTATAACTCTCGGATATCATAAGAAAGTGGCTGTTTTTATTGTGCTTAATCCGCATAGTAATACTTGGAGAACGGGCATGGAAAAACAGACAAGAGGAATTAGAAATAATCCTTTGTCTATTGAGATTGCGCCGTGCCTTACGCGCGCGTATAGGAAAATGTTTTGAAGTATGTTTAGCGACGGTGCGCTTGTGTGTGTGTGTGTGTGTGTGTGTTAGCAAATTATTTGGAACAGCCAAATAATTAACCGAAAAAGTCACAGGAAAATTAAAACTTTCTTGCAAATCAATACACCTTATTATATTATATATGAACACAGATTTACACATATTGCGTGCAAAATTAAGTAAAAAACTATTAACTTACAAATATTTTATTGGATTTTAGCAGAATAAACAATACAGAAAGATTATTTAGCTGCCAAATTATCCCGTATGACAGAATGATTTGGCTAAGCCGATTTTTAATGCTGCAAGTACTCTGATATGATATAAAGTGATTTCTACGAATTATATACGATGTTTGTCTGCAAGCGTCATTCGATTTAATATGCCTATGTTTTGTTTGAGAATTTAAGAGAATGCGTTTATATACATAAGCATGTAGAGTTTCCAGAGAGCATGTTTCGTATCTTTGAAAATGATGCTTTTGCAACCTGAAAGCATTGCTTTTGGAAATGAATAGAAATGTTGTTAGGGTTTAACGGGTTGATTGACAGTGCTTTATGTTTTCAATGTTTTTTCTTATAGATATGCCTTTCGCTTTAAATACGCGAGTATTTTAAATCTTTGTAAAATATATTCCGGATTCAGTCAGCATGGAAATCTCATTGCTGATACGTTATATTATAACATATATTGTGTTAAAACAATGTCGTTAAGACAAATGTGGTGTCTCGCCGTATTGCCGATAAGGGTTGGGGAGAAGCAGTCTGCAAAGACACGCGGGTTTAATAAAATATCGGTAAACAAACCGTTATGTCAGAAAAATATAGTATATTTGCAACCATTAAAATTGTAAATATTCAAATCAAGATATGAACGTTTTAGAGTTAAGTGAACAGGAAATAGGTCGTCGCCAAAGTCTTAACGAGCTGCGTAGTATGGGTATTGACCCCTATCCGGCAGCAGAATATCCTACAAATGCGTTTTCGGATGACATCAGAGACAACTTCAACGAAGGCGAAAAGCGTGAAGTTTGCATTGCGGGACGAATGATGACACGCCGCGTCATGGGCAAGGCATCGTTTGCGGAAATACAAGATTCGAAAGGAAGAATACAGGTATATATATCCCGAGACGAGCTTTGTCCGGGCGAGAACAAAGATTTGTATAACGTCGTTTTCAAGCGTCTGCTCGACATAGGCGACTTTATCGGCGTGAAAGGTTTCGTGTTCAGAACCCAAACGGGAGAAATATCAGTGCATGCTGAAAGCCTTACGGTGCTGAGCAAGAGCATAAAGCCGTTGCCGATAGTGAAATACAAAGACGGCGTAGCCTATGATAAGTTTGACGATCCGGAGTTGCGTTATCGCCAGAGATACGTCGATTTGGTGGTCAACGAGGGCGTTAAAGACACTTTCCTGCAACGTGCCACTGTGATAAGAACCATACGCAGAGTGCTCGACGATGCAGGATATACAGAAGTAGAGACACCCACTTTGCAGGCAATAGCAGGCGGAGCGAGTGCACGTCCGTTTATAACGCACTTCAATGCGCTTAACGTTGATATGTATATGCGCATTGCAACGGAGCTTTATCTGAAACGTCTTATCGTAGGAGGATTTGAAGGTGTGTATGAAATAGGCAAGAACTTCCGCAACGAAGGCATGGATCGTAACCACAATCCCGAGTTCACTTGTATGGAATTATACGTTCAGTATAAAGACTACAACTGGATGATGTCGTTCACGGAGAAACTCTTGGAGACCGTATGCACAGCCGTAAACG
>CALGRN010000009.1 GCA_937880835.1 uncultured Prevotella sp.
AAAACAATAGCTTTCAGCATGCAAAACAACATCTTTTGAAACGCGTTTTATTTCTTGACGGCGTCAGATATGCAGACAGGCATGTGGAGAAGCGTAGGTAGGCACGTGGATATGCGGACGAACTTTCTATCGAACTAACTTCACTTTAAACAGCATTATAAGAAAAGAAGACGGTCGTTTGCTTGGTTTGTTTCCGAACATTTTGTAACTTTGTGGCGTCAAACCCTTATCATAATAAAAAGGTGGCAAGACAAAAGAAGGTAATAAAAACCACTGCTATCGAAAAACAATTATATGAGCAACCTTACATCATCGCAGATACGCAACATAATCGTAAATATGGCTGCAAAAACTCTTTATAACCTCTTCATGAGCTTTTTGAATTTTATGAGAAATAATATATATCATCGACCGTTGCCAAGACTGTTGACAGCGTTTGTAGCAACAGCTCTGCTGCTCATTTCGTGCGACAAAGTCAACAGAACAACACCTGCATACACCGACCGCGAGCGGTTGCAGCTCGACACTACCGACAACCATACAAAGAACATAGATTCGCTGATGAACTTCGTGCGGCAGTATCGCAAGTCGGGCGACCGCGCCCGCGAAATGGCTGCACTTGCAGCATTGGGACACGGCTATCAGACATCAAGCCGCTACGGCGAAGCAGTGAAAGCGCATCAGCAGCAGCTTGCAATAGCCGAAGAACTGGACGACACGCTGATGAAAGCAAGTGCTCTGAACGATATCGGAGTGAACTACCGCCGGTTGGGACTTCATTACGACGGACTCGACTATCATCTGCGTGCAGTGGAAACAAGTCTGCTTTATGCCGACAACGAGGTGAGCAGGGAAATGCTAAAATGCCGCGCCATAGGATACAACGGGGCAGGTAACGTATATCTTTCGATAGGCAGTTATCAGAAAGCCGACGAAATGTTGCGCAAGGCTCTCGCCGTAGAGACACGACTGGGCAGCCACTTGGGCATGAACGTAGATTTGTCTAATCTCGGCGTTGTCTATGAACGCAGGGGCATGACAGACCCTGCATGGGCATACTATAAAGAGTCGATGCGGCAAAGCGAGCTTGCAGACAGCTATACGGGAAAGGCATACGGACACATGAACTACGGCAGGCTGCATGCCCAGAAAGGCGATTATGCAAAAGCAATAGCAGAATACCGGCTGTCGATGAGCATCGTGCATTCCGACCGCGACCTTTGGCTGTGGATGCAACCGGCACTCGCATTGTCGGAAGCATACGTGGATGCAGGGATGAAAGACAGTGCACTTATTCAGCTTGACAAGGTTCAGAAAACGGCATACAAGATATCCGCGAAGGAATATCTGCCTCAAATAGACCGCATACGTGCAAAGCTATGCGAGCAACAGGGAGACTGCAAGCAGGCGTTAGCGCTCTACCGAAAGGCTGTGGCACAGGAAGACAGCCTGCTGAACGCCCGAAACCTTTTCGAGATAGAAACTCTTCAAAACGACATAACCAAAAGGCATAACGCAAAGTTGGACGAACAACGCAAAGATGAATTGGTGCGCGAACGATGGATAAGGCGCATTGCCGTCACCGGACTAATCGCAGCATTGTCGTTACTCGGTCTGCTACTTTATATTCAGCGCATCCGTCGCCGCAACCACTTGGCATTGAAAAAAATGTCGGCATTGCGCGAGAACTTCTTCACCAACATAACCCACGAGTTCCGAACACCGCTTACCGTGATACTCGGTTTGAGTCATGACCTGCAAAACTCGGATGCATCGGAAGAAGTGAAGAATAAGGCGCAGACAATAGAACGGCAGGGCAAGGGACTGCTGACGCTGATAAATCAACTGCTGGACATATCGAAAGTGAAATCGTCTGTGGGAAATCCGGACTGGCGCAACGGCAATATCATCGCTCATCTGACAATGATTGCGGAAAGCTGGCGCGACTATGCCCGCAACAGAAACATCGAACTGCAATTCTTTTCCAAAG
>CALGRN010000010.1 GCA_937880835.1 uncultured Prevotella sp.
CTTCAATTTCTGCTGTTCCTTCTTCGTCATACACTCTCTTTGGAGTCGCGGAAAGGGCAATGCGTCTTTTTATTTTCAATTTTCTAATTCGGTGCTTTGCGATAGCATATATATGCCACTATCGCAAATATTATGTTTGGAATCCATGCCGCAAGGATAGGAGGGGTGTCTGCATTTATTGCAAACGTGCTTGATACGGTTTGAAGCATTATATAGCCGAAACTAAGGGCAAGTCCGACACCAAGATACATTCCCATTCCGCCTTTCCTTTTGCGCGAAGACAATGAAACACCGATGGTGGTGAGTATAAAAGAAGCGAACGACATTGCTATGCGCTTGTGGTATTCCACTTGATATTGCACCACATTTACCGACCCTCTGTCAATCTGTTTAGATATATAATCACTTAATTGAGGACTTGTGAATGTTTCCTGTTGCCCTTTTGAATATACCAAATCGGTAGGCTCCATCATTATCATGGTGTCCAACTGAGCACCATTAGTTATGTTTTCTTTCAGTCCGTGCAGTTTTCTTATAGTCCAATTACTTGCTTTCCAACGATACTTAGAATCGGAAATGGTGTCGTATTGTATTTCGGTAGCAGTCATGTGACTTACAAGTTTCTTGTTCTCAAACTTGTCCAAGCAGAATCCATAGCCTCGTTTTTGTTGGTTATCGTAATATTGCATATATACAATAACACCTTTTCCTACTTGAAGTTGCACGTTTTCTGCCGAAGTGTTTTTCTTCTTATTCTTATACATAGACTCGAAATTCTGCCTCACAACAGTACCATGTGGTATTACATAAGCACCAAGATAGTAGGTGACACATGATATAAGCACGCACGAGATCATATAAGGACGCATAAGTCTTTTAAATGAAACTCCTGCCGCAAGCATAGCTATTATTTCGCTGTTTCCTGCAAGTTTTGACGTGAAAAATATTACTGCGATGAAAACGAACAATGGACTGAAAAGGTTAGCGAAGTAGGGTATGAAGTTGGCATAATAGTCGAAAACAATCGAATGTAACGGTGCGTGATACTGTGAGAATTTCGCCAGATTCTCATTGACGTCAAACACAATCGATATAGATATGATCAGAGCAATGGAATAAATGTATGTACCAATAAACTTTTTTATGATATACCAATCAAGAATGTTGATATATCTTTTCGGATTAACAAAATCGAGCTTATGATAAATCCACTTCATGGCAGCAATAAGCCATGAGAATTTATATCTTAGCAATTTTGTAAGCCTTAAAAGTTTATGGTATTTTTTTATTCTTGTATAACTCATCTTACATTATAGTGACGACATGGATTCCTTTTTTAAATTCTCCTACCTAATTGTTCTATTACTGATGCTTTCCATTTTGTGAAGTCCCCGTTTTCTATATGCAATCTTGCATCTTGCGTAAGTCTTAGATAGAATGCAAGATTATGTATGCTTGCAATCTGCATTGCAAGGAGTTCTTGTGCCTTGAACAAGTGGTGTAAATAGGCTTTTGTATAAATCCTGTCCGTTTCACAACCTTCTTCGTCAATGGGACTGAAATCCATTTCCCACTTTTTATTGCGCATATTCATAGTGCCGTTGTATGTGAACAACATTGCATTACGACCGTTTCTTGTAGGCATTACACAATCGAACATATCCACACCGCGTTCTATTGCTTCGAGAATATTCTGCGGAGTACCCACTCCCATAAGATATCTTGGCTTGTCTTTCGGCAGTATCTCATTAACAACCTCAATCATCTCGTACATTATTTCAGTAGGTTCACCAACCGCAAGTCCGCCAATAGCATTGCCATCTGCACCCTTGTCAGCAACGAATTTGGCTGCATCTCTGCGTAAATCCTTAAAAGTACAGCCTTGAACTATTGGAAAAAGGCTTTGCTTATATCCATAAACAGGTTCTGTTTCGTTAAATCTTTTGATGCAACGGTCTAACCAACGTTGAGTCAATTCGAGGCTTTTTTTAGCATATTGATAGTCACTTTGTCCCGGCGGACATTCGTCAAAAGCCATAATTATGTCTGCTCCAATGATGCGTTCTGTGTCCATAACATTCTCCGGTGTAAAGAAATGTTTGCTTCCATCTATATGAGAACGGAACTCGCATCCTTCTTCTTTCAGTTTTCTTATACCTGTAAGAGAGAATACTTGAAATCCTCCCGAGTCGGTAAGTATAGGGCGTTCCCATCCGTTAAAACGGTGGAGACCTCCTGCTTGACGCAGAACTTCCAAACCCGGACGTAGATATAGATGATATGTATTGCCGAGAATGATTTGTGCATTTACTTGTTCGCGAAGCTCATTGAAGTGTACTCCCTTCACACTGCCACATGTTCCGACAGGCATGAATATTGGTGTGTTGATCTGTCCGTGTTCGGTTGTTATCAAGCCTGTACGTGCATCAGAAGCATTATCCGTATGTTTCAGCTCAAAAGTCATCTGTTTCTATTTCTTTTCTTCTTCAATCTCAAACTCTACCGGGTTATCAACCATTTCGTCGGTAAGTGCGAAATTCCATACGTCTTGTACGTTTTCAACATAATGGAAGGTTACTCCTTTAAGATATATTGCAGGTATTTCATCTATATCTTTTTTGTTATCTTTACACATTAATATATCTGTTATGCCTGCTCTTTTGGCTGCAAGTATCTTTTCTTTTATTCCTCCGACCGGCAATACCTTTCCTCTCAGTGTTATTTCACCGGTCATTGCGGTGTTCTTTCTTACCTTTCTTTGAGTAAGTGCAGATGCGATTGAAGTTGCAATAGTTATTCCGGCGGAAGGTCCATCCTTTGGTGTGGCTCCTTCCGGAACATGGATATGTATGTTCCATTGGTCGAAAATACGATAGTCTATGTTGAGTTTGTCAACATGTGCCTTTACATATTCGAGGGCAATAACGGCACTTTCTTTCATTACATCACCCAAATTTCCTGTAAGAGTGAGTTTTCCTGCCTTACCTTTACTTATTGAAGTTTCTATGAAAAGTATTTCTCCACCTACGTTTGTCCAAGCCAATCCGGTAACTACACCTGCATAATCGTTGCCTTGATATATATCGCGATAGAAAGGAGGTTTACCCAATAAGCCGCCGATTTTATCGGGAGTTATGTCATTGTATGATAAACTTCCTTCAAGAGCTTTATTGAAAGCCATTTTGCGTAAGGCTTTGTTGATTTGTTTTTCCAACTGTCTCACACCGCTTTCCCTTGTATATTGCTCTATTATTTTTTCAAGTGCAGCCTTATTGAACTTTATTTTCGGATTATGCTCATCTAAGCCTGTATTCTTTAATTCTCGTGGAACAAGATGACGTTTCGCAATCTCTATTTTTTCTTCTGTTATATATCCGCTTACTTCTATAATTTCCATTCTGTCCAGCAAGGGACGTGGAATTGTATTCAAATCATTTGCCGTAGCTATGAAAAGAACTTTCGACAAGTCATAATCAACATCAAGATAGTTGTCGTGGAATGCGTTGTTTTGCTCCGGGTCGAGCACTTCAAGCAGTGCAGATGCAGGATCTCCGTTTATTGTATTCTGTGTAACTTTGTCTATTTCGTCAAGAATGAATACTGGATTTGACGACCCTGCTTTCTGAATACTTTTTATAATTCGTCCCGGCATTGCACCTATATATGTGCGCCTGTGTCCTCTTATTTCCGCTTCATCATGCAAACCACCCAGCGAAATCCTTACATATTTACGCTTCATTGCTTCCGCTATACTCTTGCCGAGACTTGTCTTGCCCACTCCGGGAGGTCCGTAAAGGCATATTATGGGTGATTTCAGATCGCCACGCAATGACAATACAGCCATATATTCAAGTATTCGTTCTTTTACTTTTTCCATTCCGTAGTGGTCATGGTCAAGAACTTTCTGCGCACGTTTAATCACCAAGTCATCCTTTGTATATTCATTCCATGGCAAGTTTACCATAGTCTGCAAATAATTCAGCTGAACGCTGAATTCAGGACTTTGAGGATTAAGAGTTTCTAATTTATCAAGTTCCTTATAGAATACTTTCTCTACATCTTCATTCCATTTCTTTTTCTTTGCTAATTTTTCCAGTTCATGCCTTTCAGAAGAACCATCACCGTTTCCAAGTTCTTCTTTTATGTTCTTTATTTGCTGTTGAAGGAAATACTCACGTTGCTGCTCGTCGATATCCTCACGTGTCTTTGTGCGGATGTTTTGTTTCAGTTCCATGAGCTGTATTTCCTTGTTCAATATTTTAAGAAGCATGAAAACGCGTTCTTTTACGACGTTTTCTTTCAGCATGGATATTTTATCTTCTATACTGAAAGGCATGTTTGAACATACGAAATTGACGGCAATAAGACGATTTGTTATGTTTGTCAGCGCAAATTGCGACTCGTCCGGAAGGTCATCATTACCTTTTATATATTCTATTGCCATTTTTTTCATGTCATCAACAGCAGTGATATATTCGTTATCATCTTCGTTCGGATAAGTTTCCGGAAACGGAGATACATCACCGGTATAATAAGGTCTGCGCTTGATAATCTCATTCAGCCGGCATCGTCCGAGTCCTTGCACGATGGCAGTCATATTCCCTCCCGGTCCCGGCATTTCAAGAATTCTTATCACTTTTGCATATACACCAACCTCGAAGAGGTCTTCGTATTTCGGATTTTCTGTATTGGCATCTTTCTGGCAGAATATGGCGAAAATGGAATCCGGCTTGTTCTGTAATCTCTTTACGAGGTTTACACTTGCCGAGCGTCCTACAAGTATGGGTGAAATCACGCCCGGAAAGAGAATAAGATTGCGTGTTGCAAGAATCGGCAACTCTCCTTCAATACCAATATTGAAAAGACTTTTTACATCACCATCAAAGTCGGCAATCATCTGTATGCTGTTTTGTTTGTTATTCATTTATGTTTATTGTAGCTTTTAGCGTGCAAAGTTACGAATAAAAAATGATAGTAATGTGTTGATTTAAGAGTTTTTGCATATCATCATTATTTTTCAAACTTATGGACATTTGACAAATAGTCATTTTTTAGTTTGATTTTTTGTATTTAACGTGAGTTAGACAAATTGCAACTGTATGATAATTTTTTGAATATCGCAAGCTTTACTTTAAAGTATCAATCCTAATGTTTTACGAATAAGTAGTCGCAATATTAATCAAAGGCAAAGTTCTCAATCTCATGATGAGAATGCAAAGAGTTATTTGCAATGTTTTATATTACTCGAATTCATATCAATGTAGTTGGAAATAATCAGTTTGCCAACGGTATTTCAAAAGCTATTGTTTTGCATTGTAAAAGTTATCCTTTTGAGTCATGAAAGTTATTCTTTTACACTGCAAAACAATAGC
>CALGRN010000011.1 GCA_937880835.1 uncultured Prevotella sp.
CACTCGAAGAAGGAAAAATGAAAGTGCCCCCATATAATTTTGACGCATTATACATCTTTCTTCATTTCGCAACTCATTACATGAACGGCGGCGTAGGACTGAGACAGATTTCCGATTGGATGATGTATATACATAAAAACTACGACTGCATAGACAAAGAATTGCTTGAAAGAGACATAGATTTCCTTAATGTAAGGGAGATATGGAAGACTTTCGCGGCAATGGCTGTTGACTTTTTAGGTTATCCGAAAGAGAAAATGCCGCTTTATGACAGCAGATACGGCAATAGAGGCAGAGTGTTGTTAGGGCATATATTTAAAACAGGAAACTTCGGAGCGAAGCAAAAGAAGTGGCAATTATCAAACAAACATAATGCTGTTTTGAAAAAGATTATCACCTTTTCAGGACAAATTCCGGTTTATATGGATAATATAAGACTGTTTCCGAAAGACACATTATATTGTTTCGGACGATTTGTAAAAGGCGGTCTGAACAGTTTGTAAACAGAATAAAAATGAGAATATTAGTTACGGGAGCAGCAGGTTTTATAGGTTCTAAACTTATGTTTAAACTGGCTGAACGAGGCGATGAAGTGTTAGGAATAGACAATATAAACGATTATTATGATGTAAGATTGAAATACGGAAGGTTGAAAGAATGCGGAATAGACAGAGAAAATGCAGAGAAAGCAGGCGTTCTTGTCAAGAGTTCGTTATTCTCAAACTGCGCATTCATGCGTCTGTCAATAGACGACACAGATGCAATGAACAGGCTTTTCGATGCCTATTCGTTCGACAAAGTGGTGAACCTTGCTGCACAAGCAGGTGTAAGATATTCCATTTCCAATCCGTATTCATACATGCAAAGCAATCTGCTTGGCTTCCTGAACATATTGGAATGTTGCAGAAACCATGACATAAAACATCTTATTTTTGCATCATCAAGCTCTGTTTATGGTTTAAACAAGGACGTACCATACAATGAAAACTGCAACGTTGACACCCCTGTAAGCCTTTATGCTGCAAGCAAAAAAGCAAACGAACTAATGGCTCACAGTTACAGCAAGCTATACGGATTTGCCGTAACAGGATTGCGTTATTTCACCGTATATGGTCCTTGGGGACGTCCGGACATGGCTCCTATGCTGTTTGCCGATGCTATATCAAGCGGCAAAAGCATAAATGTGTTCAATAACGGAGATATGATAAGAGATTTCACTTTTATAGACGACATTGTAGAAGGAACAATAAGTGTAATAGATTCTACGATAAATCCGGCTGCTTGTCCAAACAACGTAGCCTATAAGATATACAACATAGGATGCTCAAATCCTGTAAAACTAATGGATTTCATCACAGAAATAGAAGTTGCATTGGGCAGAAAAGCAGATAAGATATATCTGCCCATGCAGCCCGGAGACGTATATCAGACAAATGCCGACACTTCGAAATTGGAAAAAGAAACAGGATATAAGCCTCACGTATCACTGCACGAGGGCATAGGAAGGTTTATAGAATGGTATAAATCGGATAAGAATCCACTGAGAGATTAATTTAAGTTATTAATAAAAGAAAAAAGAAATTTATCATGAATATAGCAATAGTAGGAACTGGATATGTTGGTTTGGTCAGCGGAAGTTGTTTTGCAGAGATGGGCGTTAACGTAACGTGTGTAGATGTAAACGAAGAAAAGATAAGGACGTTGCAGAACGGTAACATACCCATTTACGAACCGGGATTGGACGATATGGTTTCACGCAACATCAAGGAGGGGCGATTGCATTTCACAACAGATTTGGTTTCGGTTCTCGACGATGTTGAAATCGTATTCTCTGCGGTAGGAACTCCACCCGACGAGGACGGCAGTGCCGACCTGAGTTATGTGCTTCAAGTGGCTCATACCATAGGTGCAAATATGAAAAAGTACGTGGTCTTGGTTACAAAATCAACTGTTCCGGTGGGCACGGCAAAGAAAGTGAAGGACGCTATACAAGAAGAACTCGACAAACGGGGTGTGAATATTCCCTTTGATGTAGCAAGTAATCCGGAGTTTCTCAAAGAAGGTGCAGCCATAAAAGACTTCATGAGCCCTGACAGAGTGGTTGTAGGAGTAGAGAGCGAAAGAGCAAAAACACTTATAACGAAGCTGTATCGCCCGTTCATGATGAATAATTTCCGTGTCATCTTCACCGATATACCATCAGCCGAGATGATAAAATATGCAGCCAACTCTATGCTTGCCACACGCATAAGTTTCATGAACGACATAGCAAATCTTTGCGAACTTGTGGGCGCAGACGTAAATATGGTGCGTAAAGGTATCGGAGCTGACAACCGTATCGGCAACAAATTCCTGTATCCAGGATGCGGATACGGAGGAAGTTGTTTCCCGAAAGACGTTAAAGCACTTATAAAAACCGCAGAGAAACACGGATATAACATGCGTGTTTTGAAATCTGTCGAAGAGGTGAACGACTTGCAGAAAAGCGTAGTTTTCAAGAAATTGGAGAAGCATTACAACGGAAAATTGGAGAAAAAGAATATCGCCGTATGGGGACTTGCGTTCAAAGCCGAAACAGATGACATGCGCGAAGCCACATCACTGGTTACGATAGAGCTGTTGAAGAAAGCAGGATGCAACGTCAAGGTGTTTGATCCGGTTGCAATGGACGAATGCAAGAGAAGAATAGGAGATGCCGTCGAATATGCCAACGACATGTATGATGCCGTTCTCGATGCCGATGCTTTGCTTGTACTGACAGAGTGGAAACAGTTCCGTCTGCCAAGTTGGGGCGTTATAAAGAAGACAATGAACAATCCGCTCGTTATAGACGGAAGAAACATATACGAACCGAACGAGATGAAAGAGCTCGGCTTTGATTTCTATTGCATAGGAAGATGACGTTATCTTGACAACATTGTTTACGGAAAAGAAACGTTTTTATATACTAAATAACATACCTAAACCGTTTACTATTATATTTGTTTGAGATTATAATCTAAAAACATACGGAAGATTTTTAAAATTACATTAGAGAGAACATGGATTGGAAGTTGTTATCATATTGTGTGTTTCTGCCATTCATTGCAGCCCTTTTGCTTGTGTTTTGGATACACCCGAAGATTGTAAGAATTGCTTTGTCGAAGGATATTGTTGACAAACCGGGACAACGAAAACTGCAAAAGTCGCCCGTGCCGGTATTGGGCGGAACAGCCGTATTCTGCGGTCTTATAGTCGGAGCGGGTTTAACCGGCGTGTTCTTCGACAGCAATGCGCTGTTTCCCGTTGTAGTTGCAATGACTGTGATGCTTTATATCGGCACTATGGACGACATTATCGGGCTCAGTCCTTGGCTTCGTTTGATTATAGAGATTGTAATGGTTTGCTTCATAATGTATATGGAGAATGTTTCCATAAACAACTTTCACGGTCTTTTCGACATATATGAACTGCCGATGTACGTTGCCATTCCGCTGTCTGTAATAGCAGGTGTGGGAATAATAAATGCCATAAATCTGATAGACGGAGTAGATGGTTTGTCGTCAGGTTTCTGCATAATGGCATGCGGCGTGTTCGGTTTCGCATTCATTACTTCGACGTCTTACAAGATGGCAGTTCTTGCTGCGCTCGGCGCAGGCTCTCTTTTGCCGTTCTTCATGCATAATGTTTTCGGAAGCAAATCTAAGATGTTCATCGGCGACGGAGGCAGTCTGACGATGGGAACAATAATGTCTATATTTGCATTCTACGTTGTATGCAGCAAGTCGAAGGTTGCATACAACTACACGAACATGGGTGTTGCGGCGTTTACGTTGTCCACTTTGTCCGTTCC
>CALGRN010000012.1 GCA_937880835.1 uncultured Prevotella sp.
TAGTAGGAAGATTGTCATAATAATGAGTAGAAGCGAGCTTAACGGTAAGAAGATTTTTCTCGGCAGATGTTCCTCCGATGACAAAAGCGATATGATAAGGCGGACAAGCTGCTGTTCCGAGCGATTTCATCTTATCTACAAGGAAAGGAACAAGGCTCTGCTTGTTGAGCAACGCTTTTGTTTCCTGATACAGATATGTCTTGTTTGCCGAGCCGCCTCCTTTGGTAACGAGCAGAAAACGATACTCATCGCCTTCGGTTGCTTCTATGTCTATCTGTGCAGGAAGATTGCAACGAGTGTTCACTTCATCATACATCGTGAGCGGAGCGTTTTGCGAATAACGCAGGTTTTCTGTCGTATAGAGATTGTAAACTCCTCTTGACAGTGCTTCTTCGTCGCAAAAATCTGTCCAAACACGTTGTCCTTTTTCACCATGTATTATAGCTGTACCGGTGTCTTGACATACCGGCAACTGTCCCTTGCAAGCCACTTCGGCATTGCGAAGGAATGAAAGAGCAACGTATTTGTCATTATCAGATGCTTCGTCATCGTGCAAGATTTTGGCAACTTGCTCGTTATGAGAGCGTCGAAGCATGAAGTTGACATCATAGAAAGCTTGTTGCGCCATAAGCGTAAGAGCATCGGGAGAAACTTTAAGTATTTGTTTCCCTTCAAATTCCGTTGTTGATACTCCTTCTTTCGTAAGCAGATAATACTCTGTTTTGTCTTCCCCTGTCTGAAACATGGGGGCATACTTAAATTCAGGTGTTTTTGTCATAAAGTTTATATCTTGTTGTTAAAGTTGTTTTGTCTTATTTCTCTGAATGTCGGAGAAATTTCTTTTTTGTTCCCCTGACGTTTAAACGTAATTAAAACATTATAAGGGTAGTCCGTCATAAGCAGACTACCCTTATAATATCAATAACCGAATATCTCTTCGGTAGATACGCGCTTAATGGGTGCAATCTTTTCCAGTGCTTTTATATCAAGGTTCTTTTCGTCACCGAGGATAAGATATTTGTAAGTTTTCTTAGCCATATTCTCTTTCTCGAACTTAACAATGTCTTCAAGAGTTATTGTAGGAAGAGTCTCATAAACCTTTTCCATGTAATCATAGTCGAAACCTAACTTCTTTGCACTATAATATGAAGAAAGTACTGAGAACTTGTTTACGCGTCTGCTCTGTAATGATTTCGTCATGCTTTGTTTTGCAATGTCGAAAGCCGATTGCGATTGAGGCATGTTGTCAAGTATTCCGTTGAAGACATTGATACAATCCATCATCTTGTCATTCTGAGATATTATATATGTATAATAATATTCCGGATGATTCTTACGTTGAAGTGTAGCATAAGATGCCGCAGCACTGTAAGCAAGTCCGCGAGCTTCACGAAGCTCTTGGAAAACGATAGAATTCATTCCTCCACCGAAATATTCATTGAACAAATACTTCAATGCCATATCCTTAGGTTCAAATGTTTTGTTATCGTTGTGATACATTACCATGTAAATATTCTTTGCATCATAAGGTGCAATAAGAATTTCGTTCTGTGGTGTTGGCTGTGTAGTGTATTCCTTTCCTTGTGGTACTTTCGCAAGCGTTTTAGGAGTTTTGTGAACCTTTGTGATAAGTGCGTCAAGTTCTTTTTCTGACATCGGACCATAATACATTATGGTATGCTCGTATCCTCTGAGTCTTTTCAGATTGTCAACGAGTTTCTGTGGGTCGAGCGAACGAAGTTTCTGCTCGTTGTAAATATTGCGAGAGGCATTGTAAGGACCATACATTCCGTAGTACATAAGACGTCTGAAATTGGTTGCCTGCACAGCTTTATCGTCATTTACTTGTTTCAAATAAAGACCGAGACAACTCTCGTAAGATTCCTTATCTGCTTTTGCGTTGTTCAATAAATCTTCCAACAGGGCAAGAGCTTGCGGCATATTCTCGCTAAGACCTGTAAGATAGATATTTATTTCGTTATCTCCTACGTTTATAGAATAATCGCATGCGAGCTTATAAAATTCTTTCTTTATCTGAGATAAGGTTTTCTTTGCAGTTCCGATATAGTTCAGATACATGCCCGCATAAGAGAAGTTCAGGTCGTCTTCATCGCCGAAGTCATATACAAAAGATAAGTTGAACAATCCGTCTTCCGTGTTCTTCTTATATAATACCGGTATGTTCTTCTTCGTTTTCGTAACAGTCAGGTCTTTATTGAAATCAACAAAACGCGGTTGTATGGGTTGAACGTGAGAGTTCTTTATCTCTGCAAGGAATTCACTTTGCATGTCGCGGTTTGCCGGAATCGGTGTTATCTGAGGCTTTTCTATCTTCTTTTGTGTATTATCTATGCCCGTTTTCTTATAAACGCACACAAAGTTATCGTTAAGATATTTATTCGCGAAGGCGACCAACTGCTGCTTTGTCATCTTTGATTGACGTTCGAGCGTGTTAACGACATCACTCCATTTCTGACCATTTATAAATGCATCAACCATGAGAGATACTCGATTTCTGTTGTTGTTAAGCATCTTATAGTAGTTCAGTTTCTTGTTATTGATTACCGATTTCAATAAATCGTCGTCAAATTCACCACGTTTAAACTTGTCAAGTTCTCCGAGAATGAGTGATCTCAGTTCTTCCAAAGACTGATTATCTTTCGGATAACCGTAGATAATGAAAGCAGAATAATCATTCAATCCATAACTATATGCACCTGCTGCACTTACCTTCAACTGTTGTTCGAGATTAGTTTCAAACAATCCTGCCTTTCCGTTTGCAAGCATCTCCGATATTACATCGAGCGTATCGCACTGCATCTTGGACGCTCCGTCAAATCTCCAACCGAGCATTAAGTTCTCTGCTTCCTGTCCGATAACAGTCGTATCGGTAATTGCAGTTATTGCAGGTTGTTCTCCAAATGTAGGAGATGAAAGGTTGTCGCTTTTCTTCCAGCTGCCGAAATATTTGTCTATTATTGCAATAACTTCATCCGGATCGAAGTCGCCTGCCATACATATAGCCACGTTGTTAGGTACATAATAGCGATTGAAGTAGTTCTTTATGTTCACGATAGAAGGATTTTTAAGATGCTCTTGTGTTCCTATCGTGGTTTGAGTTCCATAAGGATGACTTGGGAAAAGCTTGCTGAAAAGAGCATTATGTTGCTTTCTTCCGTCATTCGACAACCCCATATTATACTCTTCATAAACAGCTTCAAGCTCTGTATGAAATCCTCTTATGACCATATTCATAAACCTGTCAGCCTGAATCTTAGCCCAATTCTCTATCTCATTAGAAGGAATGTTCTCCACATAGCATGTAACGTCGTTGCTTGTGTAAGCATTCGTTCCGCTGCTTCCTATGCTCGCCATAAGCTTGTCGTATTCATTCGGTATGAAATATTTTGCAGCAAGTTGTGAAAGACTGTCTATCTTATGATAGCATTCCTTTCGTTTTGCAGGATCTGTCAGACGGCGATACACTTCATAACGATTCTGGATAGAATCCAGCAATACCGCTTCCGCTTCATAATTGCTTGTTCCGAACGTCTTAGTTCCTTTAAACATTATATGCTCCAAGTAGTGCGCGAGCCCGGTCGTTTCTTCGGGATCGTTGCGTGAACCCGTACGTACGGCGATGTTAGCCTGCACTCTCGGCGTTTCTTTATTAACCGAAAGATACACTTTCAGTCCGTTTTCCAACTTGTAAATGCGTGTCTTCATCAAGTCACCATCTACCGTGTGATACTTGTAATCCTTAGCAGATACGCTCAGCCCGAACGTAATCAGCAAGGATGCTACAATAAATCTAATTCTCATAATATTAAAATTATATCTAAGTGTGTTATATATATGTGTTAATTTTCAAAATCCGCTTCATGGTCGAGCTGTTCTATGAAGTTATCAAGCACTTCCTCCTGAACATCGCCCATTGCAAATTCTTTCTCTGCATCTTTTCTTATTTCCGCAATCCAAGCACGTCTTGCGGTTATATAGTCTTTCTTTATGCGCATCATGTTGCTTTCCGTTATGCTGTCAATGCCGTAATAATCGAGTATGAGACGATAAGTCCAAGCCCATTGATATTCACGATAATTATCGTTGATTTCTTCAAATCTGTCGAGCACATCTTGTATTGTCTCTATCGTTCCGTCCTTGATTTCGTCTATCAAACGGTACTCTTCCGTTTCCGGCAGCAGCAGTCTTGCGAGGTCATTCCAACGTCCCAAACCTAATTTTGTACGTGGTATGCCGAATGTATTGTTTTTAATAACGCGTTTAAGAACTGCTCCCATGTATATACGAAGTGCAATATCGTAATATTTAATTCCTTTACGAAGCGAGGTCGCATTTATCACATATTCGTGATAATTGTATGAAGACACGTTATCACCCGAAGCCTCCCGAAGCATTTCAAGTATCTTTTTGCCCTGCACTACTTCTCCGACAGAGAACGGACTTAACCAATCGAAATTGACAATACTTTTCTGACAACCTTGCGGACGCATGTCTCTTTTGGGCCATTTCCTTATGTCTCGATAAAGTCCGACAGTTGTTATGTTGCGTCCGGGTACAAGATACATGGTGTCTCCATATGCTATCAGATATGAGAAAGGAAGGTTACGAGTGTCAGGATGGTGCATCAGTTTACCGAAACACACAGAAAACGTACCGATATTTACAGGCATCAGAAGATAAGCACCACTTGCAGTCTTCGTTCCTCGTTCAAGAGTTCCATAGTGCATGGGGCCCATTTTGTATGCATGATTGCTAAAATTGGTTGCAGACCCTGCATTATAGAAAGAGAATTGTCCTCCAATCAAGAGGCTGCTTTTATGATGACTGGCTGTGAACGGACCGCAAAATGCGGCACAAGCTTCACCGTTTGCCATGTAGTTATTTGCGAAAAATACACTGCCTGATGCTGTGAAACCATTGCTTATTTGGCAGGCTTCACCCACAAAACAGTCTTGCATCTTTACGCTGTTTATAATAGACGAGCCGTTTGATATTATGGAGTTTTCGCATATAACGCCTGTTCCTATGTAAACACTTGCATCCGCCGTACTCTGAATAGTGCAGTCGCTAAGCCTCGATGCACCGCTTATTTCGCAGTCGTCGAATATAACCGTGTTGGTAATTTCTTTCGTATTAACTATTTTCACATTGTTTCCTATCGTGCCTCTGTCAGGTGTTGTGCGTTCCAATTCCTCCTTTATAAGTCTCCTTATGGCATCTTTCAGAGCTTTATCTTCAAAGTGTTTCACCATAAAAGCAGCGAATTGGCTGTTCAGTTCGGGAAACATTATAAGATTGCCGTCACCCACTTCGTTGAGCACCGATATGATATTGCCGTTGCCGAATGTAGCTCCTTCAACGGTTTCCATAGTGCAGATGTTAGAAATATAGCAGTCGTTGCCTATCGTATAGTTGTTTATGAAATTGCCGATATTTTCTATAAGACAGTCATCGCCTACGATAACATTGCGCAATGTGGCGTTGTTTATGCCAGAATGTTTGAAGAATCCTTTGCTCACTTCCACGTCCTTTGTGAATGCTCCTATAAAAATATCTCCGTAAAGCATCACCCGATGCAGGAAGTTAGGTTTGAAACCATCTTTCACTTTAACCTTTTTCCAGTCTTCTGCCCAACAACTGTTCTCTTTGAGAACCTTTATTTCTTCTTCTTTTATTTGTCTGTAATCATTCATAAAATTATATTATTCTGTGGTGTAAAGAAAATCGTTATAAGGATATTTCTGCACATGAAGCTCGCGTGTCTTATCATAAAGCATTTTCCTAAACTCGTCTATGTTCTCCTTTTGCTTTGCCGAGATGAATATACAGTTATCATTCAGCTTTGCCATCCATGTCTTTTTAAGATCGCTTATAGTAACGTTCTCGCGCGTAGGAGGCGTAAGATCGTCCGGTTCTTTGTCTATCCATCTGTAAGCGTCTATCTTGTTGAATATTATCATCGATGGTTTTTCCGAGCAACCGAGTTCTTTGAGCGTACTTTCAACTATCCTTATCTGTTCCTCAAAGTCAGGATGCGATATGTCAACCACATGCAGCAGCAAGTCTGCTTCACGCACTTCGTCAAGCGTCGATTTAAAAGAATCGACAAGATCAGTGGGAAGTTTGCGAATGAAACCCACCGTGTCGGCAAGCAGAAACGGCAGATTTTCAATGACAACCTTGCGCACGGTGGTGTCCAGAGTAGCAAAGAGCTTGTTCTCGGCAAACACTTCGCTCTTTGACAACATATTCATTATGGTGGATTTTCCTACGTTGGTATATCCCACGAGAGCCACCCTTATGAGTCTGCCGCGATTTTTCCGTTGTGTGGTTTTCTGCTTGTCTATC
>CALGRN010000013.1 GCA_937880835.1 uncultured Prevotella sp.
ACGGCGCGGACATTATGTGTCATAAATCCTCCCAAGTCGGGAATTATAACACAATTCTTATCCAAAAGCAGGGTTTCTATATGCTTTTCCAATTCAATCATGCCTGCAAAATTAAGCTATTTTCCACAATAACACAAACTTTTGCAGGCCAAAATAAAAACTTTATCAACTTAAAGTAATAAGACTTGATTTTATTTTGCCTGTAAATTGATTTGTATTATCTTTGTACCTAAAATATAAAAGACCTCTTTTTATGGAATATATAAAAACCGATATAGAAGGCGTATATATCATAGAGCCTAAGGTGTTTGCTGATGTTCGAGGCTATTTCTTCGAAGCTTGGAAGCAGGCTGAATTTGAAGAGAAGGTAGGAAAGGTAAACTTCATACAAGACAACGAATCGAAGTCAAGCTACGGAGTGCTGCGCGGGCTGCATTATCAGAAAGGAGAATATTCGCAGGCAAAGCTTGTAAGGGTCATAAAAGGAAAAGTTGTAGATGTAGCTGTTGACATTCGTAAGAGTTCAAAGACTTTCGGTAAATACGTAATGGTGGAGTTAAGCGACGAGAACAAGCGTCAGTTCTTCATCCCGAGAGGTTTCGCTCACGGTTTCCTTGTACTTAGCGACGAAGCTATATTCACATATAAAGTTGATAACATATATGCCCCCAAGCATGAAGCATCAATAAAATGGAACGATGAGACCATTGCAATAGAATGGCCTATAAACCCGAAAGATGTGATTGCAAGCGATAAAGATACGAACGCATTGACCTTTAAAGAGGCAGAATTGTTTGAATAAAGATAAACAATAAGCATAACCGTAAGATAGAATACGGGAACGTTAGTCTGACAGTAAAAGAAAAGAGAGACATCCTCTGATGAAAAAAAATCTATTTTCATTGTTAATATTATTAGCCATTGTCGGTTGTAATCGCAGTGGCAAGAAACATATTGAGCCTGTCAAAGAAGACAGACAAGCCAAGACTTTGCTTCAAGGAATATGGATGAACAGTGAAGACGGGGATGCAGCATTTAAGGCGAAAGGCGATTCTATATTCTATCCTGACAGCACAAGTCAGCCCGTAAGATTTATGATTATTAAAGATTCGCTGGTTTTACAAGGTTCAAACAAGGTGAAATACCGCATAGTGAAACAGTCGGAACATGCCTTTCAATTCAAGAATCAGAATGGTGATTTAATAAAATTGATAAAGAGTGAAGATACCAATGATGAGACGTACTTCTCTCACAAGCATCCTACGCCGATAAATCAGAACAGACTTATAAAACGAGATACCATTGTCAGCCACGGCAATAGTCGTTATCACTGTTATTTGCAGATAAACCCAACGACTTATAAAGTTGTGAAACTTGTATATAACGATGATGGTGTTGAGGTTGACAACGTATATTACGACAACATTATAAACATAAGCGTGTTTGAGGGAACAAACAAACTTTTCTCTCACGATTTCAAGAAACAGGAGTTTGCAGATAGGATACCGAAGTCTTTTCTTAAACAAGCCATACTGAGCGATATGATATTTGACAAGACAGACAGCAGGGGAATTCACTACAAAGCCCTTGTATGTATTCCCGATGAAGCAAGCAGCTATATCGTAGGTGTTGTTATATCATATAATGGAAAAGTTACAACAGAGATATTGAAATACTGACAATTTGGCAACGTACCACTCATTTTCTGCAATCCACATTAATATATAAGAGCATTACATAAATGCTTTTGCCTCAGGAAAGCAAAAGGATTATATCGTCAACGCTTTCTCATTCCGCCACAATCGGCAATATATTTTCTCAAAACAAATGCCCAAATTTTATATCCTATCGGCGAAAGATGCAAACCATCTTTTGACAGTTCGCGGCGCATTTCGTTTGTTCCGTGTCTCACGAATTTAGGAAATAAATCTATATACGTTATTTTATTGCGCTCGCAATAAATTCTCAACTTCCTGTTTACAACAGGTATAACATCTGTTTTTCCTTCTAATTTCTTCCAAATTCCAAACGATTCGTTTATTGGAAGAATACTTTGCACGTAAAGTTTTGTTGTCGGTGCGTCTCGCCTTATTTTATCTATAACTTTCTTTACAAGTTCAAACACTTGGTTCGCATTAAGATTACGACTCAAATCATTTATGCCTGCCATCAGGAAAACAGCCTTTGGCTTACCTGAAAGCACTTGGTTTAGCCTGTTATATATACCTTCTGCATCATCACCTGCTATTCCACGATTACGTATATGAAAACCTCCTGCAAGTTTGTTCCAATCGCCTGCAAACTCTGTAAGACTGTTTCCAAGCATCACTATGTCTGTACTATCTATCTTACGCATCTTGTCAAACGCCGCAACCTTTTCGTTATAATGCTTGAAAGATTTATAAGAAACAGTCTGTCCGTAAGCAACAGTGGCAAACAGACAGACTATAAAAAGCAATATTCTTTTTAAAAATATCATTTAGAACTGTTCAAGTATCTGTATGCGTTTATTCGGATCGGGATGCGTACTGAATAAAGAATTCATAAATCCGAGTAATCCCGACTTCATCTCATCAGGGCGAACAATGAACAATTGGGCAACATCCTCGCGTTTTACATTATCCAATCCGGGATTGCCTGAAATCTTACGCAATGCCGAAGCCAATGCCAAAGGATTGCCACAAAGCTCCGCACCTCCCGCATCAGCCATGTATTCTCGTTTCCGGGAGATTGCAAAACGAGTTATCAACGTGAAGAAATAGGCTATTGCACAACAGATAATGCCTATCAGCATGATAACGATAATAGACAAACCGCCGTTTTTCTCATTGCTGCTGCTTCTCCTTCCGCCTCCAAACCACATCATGTTATACATCATTCTTACGATTATACTCATAACAGTAGATATGATACCAACAAATATGATGCTTGTTATAAGAAGACGGGTGTCTTTGTTTCGTATGTGAGTAAGTTCATGTCCCACGACTCCTGCGAGTTCTTCGTCATCAAGAAGATCTATTATTCCGGTAGTCAGAGTAACGGCATAGCTCTTTTTGTTTATACCGCTTGCAAAAGCATTAAGCTGCGGATCGTGCACGATATTTACCTGCGGCATGTCCATATTGCAAGCCATACAGAGATTTTCCACTATGTTGTAAACACGAGGATTATCCTTTCGGCTGAGCGGTTGCGACCCCACTGCATTGTTTATCATATACGAATTTGCGAAAAAAGCTATTGCAAACCATATCCCGACACCTCCTATAACCCAAGGAACGGCATTCATGAAGTAGAAGTTTACATCATCAACGTTCAACTCATGCACCACATTTCCGTACTGATCGTAATATCCTCCGCCGAAATAATTAATCAAAGCAAGAAACACCCATACCATTCCTAATATTATTACAGGAAACATAAGGAGCAACAACATGCTGTAAATGTTGTTGCGTCTTATCTGGGTGTACATTCCTACATACTTCATAATATATCAGAATTTCACTTCCGGTGCTTTGTCTAACATAGCCCGTTCTTCGTTCTGTACTTCAAACATAGGCTCTTTGGTGAAGCCGAACATTCCTGCAAAAATATTTGCGGGAAACGATTGTACCGCTGTATTCAACTCTCTTGTTGCAGAGTTAAAGAAGCGTCTTACGGCAGCAAGTTTATTCTCTATGTCTGATATTTCGCCTTGAAGTTGCAGGAAATTCTCATTTGCTTTCAGTTCGGGATAAGCCTCCAAAGACACTTTAAGTCCTGCCAAAGCACTTGACAAGGCGTTCTCTGCGTTTACTTTGTCGTTAATGGTATTAGCTCCCATTGCTGCTGCACGAGCCTCTGTGACACGTTGCAGAACTTCTTTCTCATGTCCTGCATATCCCTTTACCGTTGAAACAAGCTGCGGAATGAGATCATAACGTTGTTTCAACTGCACGTCGATATTGGCAAAAGCATTCTCGCGATTGTTTCTTAGTCTCACAAGATTGTTGTACATTGATATGCACCAGATAACCAACAGTGCAACTACAACCAAAACAATAATCAATAGTGTCATAAATGTATTCTTTTTAAAAAATCTATATTGCAAAGATAATGCTAATTTCCTAAATCAAGATATATTTTAATTTTTTATTCATTTATTTGCGTGAAATTAAAAAAGACAGCGGATAAAAGCATTTTGTTTTTATCCGCTGTCTCTGATATGATTTAGTTCTGATTAAGATATTTCATAACCTTATTGAAATACTTCTGCGTTCTCTTGACACTATAATTAATACCGCCGTTCCACGATCGTATAGCTTGTTCGACGTTGTTCATAGGATTATGAAACGATTGAATAAGCAGAAACATCTCTTTCGACTTTGATATACTGAATCGGTCAGACAGTTTAAACCGCTTCTTGCTTTTACGTCTTCTTAGTATCTCGTTACATTCTCGCACCAGCATGGGTGTTATCTGCATTACTCCGCAAGACAAACCGCTGCGTGCTTTCGCATTTCCGCCACTCTCTACCTTTATAATTGCATCCATTACAGGCTGCCAATCGAACTCCTTTTCATAATTTTCTCCATTATTACCTGCAAACGCAGATGAAGAAATAACAATTAATACTAATAACAAAAATAATCTCTCTATTCTCTTCATAAATGTTTGTTTATGGAGTCTGAACATGTTTATTCGGATTGATTATATTCACGACGAAGGTTTGTGAGAATAAAAAAACGCGCCGTCTGGACTCCGGTTAGATACCTTAACGAATAATCCTTTCAAAACAAAAGAAAGCAACTATCCTTATTTTTATCGGTTGCAAAGGTACGAAAAAATACGGACACAGGCAAGCAATAAATACTTTTTTAGAAAAAGGCACATTTAATAACCGCAGCAAACAGGCACGTATCTTTTATATATAATATGGTGAAAAGGCATAATGTCACATCTGTAAACAACAAGAAAACACCGTTTTGGCATACAACATACAAACACCTGTATATCAAGACTTTACAAACTACGCAACAAAAGTAATCCTTTTACGCTTCAAAAGCTATTGTTTTGCATCGTAAAAGTTATCCTTTCAGCATGCAAAACAATAGCTTTTGAATTACCCATAGTCATGTATGGAATTCATTTCATTGCACTTGTAGGTGGCTTTGTATAAAAAATGAAACGAAATATACGTTTATCTGCATGACGAAAAAGCGGATGTGCCGTTTCGTAATGACACATCCACTTCATTTGTTTGTACTGTTGTTGGAAACAAGAACTTAAAGAAACAATTCTCGTTTCATCGTTTTATGTGTACAAAAAGAATTTGTCTCGTTATTTCTTACAATTAGGAACGCAAGGTTTAAGCTGTTTGAAGAAATCGTTGCCTTTATCGTCCACGAGGATGAATGCAGGGAAATCTACTACCTCTATCTTCCATATTGCCTCCATTCCGAGTTCAGGATATTCTACGCACTCAATGCTCTTTATAGAGTTTTGGGCAAGAACGGCAGCCGGACCGCCTATACTTCCGAGATAGAAACCACCATGCTTCTTGCATGCATCAGTAACTGTCTGCGTTCGGTTTCCTTTTCCAATCATTATGATAGAACCGCCGTTTTCCTGTAATTGCTCGACATAAGGATCCATTCTGTTTGCCGTTGTCGGTCCCATACTGCCGCATGGCATTCCTTGCGGAGTCTTTGCAGGACCTGCATAGTAAACGGGATGATCCTTGAAATACTGCGGAAGTCCTTCGCCTGAATCAATTCTTTCTTTCAATTTTGCATGGGCTATATCACGTCCTACTATGATTGTACCGTTAAGACTTACACGTGTAGCTACGGGATATTTGCTCAATGTCTTGCAAACCTCGCTGATGGGTTGGTTAAGATCTATTCTTACAACTTCTCCCTCTCCTGCATTTCTCAGCTCTTCGGGTATCAGTTCATAAGGTTTGTCGTCCATTTTCTCTATCCATATACCGTCTTTGTTTATCTTTGTCTTGATGTTTCTGTCGGCAGAACAACTTACACCCATTCCCACCGGGCATGAACCTCCATGTCGAGGTAAGCGTAT
>CALGRN010000014.1 GCA_937880835.1 uncultured Prevotella sp.
ATCAACGTGTAGGGACGCGCCCTGTGCGTGTCCGAAATGCCCACAAACAAAGAACGTGCAGGATAAAAACAGTTGTAATATACCATTAAAAATCGTTATGGAGATATCTGTATGGCTCTCGTCTTTTATCGATATTATCTTACAAATAAATTCAACGAACCCACGTATTTACAAACATAACGATAATAAAAAACTCTGAGACAGCATATAAAACACCATCCCAGAGCCATCCATAATCATTAAACCAAATCCTTATCCTAATCTTCTAAGCTGAACAGTGAAGTGACGCATCAACGGTGCTTCCCATTCTATTGCAACACCTCTTGTTACTTCTTCTCTGCGGTCATATACGTTTTTCAACGCAGCAGCTATCACATCCATGTGGTTGTTTGTGTAAACACGACGCGGAATGGCAAGTCTTAGCAAATCAAGACCGTTGAAACGGTTCTCTTTTGTTTCAGGATCGCGGTCGGCAAGCATATAACCTACCTCAACACCACGAATACCTGCTTCGAGATAAAGCTCGCAAGTCAGCGTCTGTGCGGGGAACTCTTCCTTAGGAACATTAGTCAAAACCTTGTCTGCATCCACAAATATCGCATGACCGCCGGCAGGACGTTGGTAAGGAATACCGTATTCGTCGAGTTTATCAGCAAGATATTTCACTTGATTGATACGTGTTTCAAGCATGTCGAATTCCGTATTCTCATCAAGTCCTTGTGCAAGAGCGTTAAGGTCGCGTCCTGTCAAACCTCCGTAAGTAACATAACCTTCCATCGGAATACAGAACAATTTCGCACCTTCGAACCATTCCTTGTTGTTTGTAGCAACAAAGCCTCCCATGTTCACAAGACCGTCTTTCTTTGCAGACATTGTAGCTGCATCAGCGTCAGCATACATCTCTCTGACAATCTCTTTTATGGTTTTGTCGGCATAACCTTCCTCTCTAACCTTTATGAAATAGGCATTCTCGGCAAATCGTGCAGAGTCCATTACAACGGGAACGTTATACTTATGACACAAAGCACAGGTCTCTTTGATGTTCTTCATGCTTACGGGCTGTCCGCCTACGGTGTTGTTTGTAACGGTAAGAACCATGAAAGGCACATTTCCCGGATTTTCTTTCAGCACCTTTTCGAGCTTGTTCAAACAAACATTACCTTTGAAAGGCACTTCCTTCTGAGTGTCTTTCGCATCGTCGGTAGTAACGTCTATCGCATGAGCCTTACGACTTTCGATGTGTCCTTTCGTTGTATCGAAATGAGCATTTCCCGGTATCACGTTGCCCTCTTTAACCAAATAAGAGAACAATATATTCTCGGCAGCACGTCCTTGATGTGTAGGAATGATGTATTTAAGACCGAGAATCTTCTGCACCATAGCTTCAAACTTATAGAAAGATGTTGCTCCTGCATAGCTCTCATCGCCCAACATGAGCTCTGCCCACTGCCGATCTGACATCGCACCTGTACCACTATCGGTAAGAAGATCTATATAAACTTGGTCTGCTTTCAACTGGAATACGTTGTAATGAGCTTCTTTCAACCATTGTTCTCTTTGCTCACGAGTACTTTTTTTGATTGGTTCAACCATCTTGATTTTCCAAGATTCTGCGAATGGTATTTTCATAATAACTTATTTTATTTTATATATTTTATTAATTAAAAATTGGTTTAAGTGATTTTCGACAATACTGTCATATATACGTAATATTATAAAAGAGTCGTAAAATGGTCGCGCTCTTTTATATTAACGAATATTCTCGAAATGATTCCGATATAATTGTATTTTCCCATAAAGTTACAGGTTTTCTGCTTGCAAATATACAAAAAGGTATCGGATTATTGCATATAATATCATAAAATAATCAGCATGCGATGCTATTTTTTAGAATTTATTAAACATTATCGTTTCTGCAAGTCTGCATTCAGCCTTATGCTGTTTATCGGCATTATCAACCTTCCCAAATCAATCATGGCATTGAACAGTGCAACCGCTTTATATTCCGATATATTCTCTATGTGTATTTCACGTTCGATAATTTTGTTTTCTGCTATCAGCATTGCCCGTTTAGTACCTTTCAGCAACGGTTCTCGCGGCGTGAACCAATCTTTTCCGTCGAAGAAAGCAACATTCGTATAAGATGTGTCTGTAACAAATCCGTTCTTTATTATCAACACTTCGTCGCAGTTTCCACGCTGAGAAGCCAGCCTTTCCAATGCTTCTCTGTCACAAGACTTGAACTTATAGTCTATATCGTTGTCTTCCACTACCTGCAAAGTCTTTATATCGCGCATACGGTATGGCGCATAAGTCTTTTCCAACACTCCACTGCCGTCATATACAACCCTCGCTTTGAAAGTTCCGTTATGTTTCGGACAGTCTTCAAGCAATTCCGACAGAGAAATATTTTTAAACCCTTTCCAAAAATGATTTGCCGTATCATTAAGCCTTTTCTCATGCCTTTCCAAGTTTATTGCGACTCCGTTTTCAATACATATTGTTTCAAGAAATCGGCACATACACTTTCTTTACGACCTCGTTATATTCACTTTCCAATTCGCTTCTGTCAGTAATTCCGCCTCCGGCTTTAAAGTATGTCTTTCCGTTTTCTACGTCTATAAACCTTATCATTACAGAACTGTCGAGGCTGCCATTGTCATATATGCCCATAACACCTGTATAAAACAGCCTTTCATAGTTTTCGGCTTCTTCTATTATTCTTACGGTATTGTTTTTTGGCGCACCCGTTATCGAACCCGCAGGCAACTGCGAAAACAAGATGTTGCCTATTCTTTCACGATAGTCTTCGGGCAGTTTTCCGCATATTTCGGAGCTTGTCTGCAATATATCACCCTTGTTTGTGCTCAACCTATCTACGTATCTGTATCTCTTGACCGTAACCTCATCGGCGACAATACCTATATCGTTCTTTATCAGCTCCACCACCGCAGCATGTTCGGCAGCCTCTTTCGGATTGTCCATAATGTTTTTTTCTGCATTCGGAAGCGTTGCATCGATAGTGCCTTTCATAGGATATGAACTTATCTCGCCATTGTTTATGCGCACGAAAATTTCCGGCGAGAAGCATACGAGCATGCCGTCTATCCACAATTTATAAAGTGCTTGCGAGCGCAGATATATGTCTCGCAACGACAGATTCGTCTCTATCGGAACGCGGCACGTAAGGTTAACGAGGCAACTTTTGCCCGAAACGATGCTGTCTTTCACAACATCAAAGCCTTTCTTATACTCTTCTTTCGACGGAGGAAACACATTCCATTCCACCTTATCCATGCTCGACGGAGAGACTCCGGCATCGTTCCCTACCCCATGAAAAGAGAAAAGAAGATGCTCTCTGTCTATTTTATCAACCTCTTCTACAATGGCTTTCTCGCCGTTATAATCGACAACGAAAATAAACTTCCTGCCTTCTGATGCCAATTTGTTCATCCGCGTTATCGCCTCGTCTCTTGTATAGTATTTCATTAGTTCTGTTTTAAATTATAGTGTTTATTTCAACTTATCGTCAAAACCACTGCCCCACTCTTTTCCGACCGTGTTTTTTTCGTCTTGCAAAAGTAAAAATATATACTTTAACTGCAAACAATTTAAATTACATTCACAAAAAATTAACTGCCGTTATTATTTATGCAACACATCTTTTTCTCTGTTTATATGAAACTTGCCCGTGCATATTATCATGTATGTCCAATAGAAAAGCGAACCGACAAACTATGATTTCCACATTGAGAAACACATTCGCAGACTACATTTTTACAACATAAAGAACACTACACGCATATTATTGATAATCAACATACTGCAAACAGCATTTCAAAAGCTATCCTTTTAGGATGCGAAAGTTATTGTTTCAGACTCCGAAAGTTATCCTTTTGCAATACAAAACAATAACTTTCGTAAGACGAAACAAACAGATGCTGTTTCTATGGAATAAAAACTGACGACAAGACACTATCATACAAGCATTTTTATTTTTTACTTTAAACAGAGTATTTTCTTTTCAATTATTTATTATAATGTTTTGAGGTGGTGGAAAAAAAACGTACCTTTGCCGCCGTTTTCTAACTTTTTTTTTCAATTTATGTTTCATTTTTCTACTACCAACGGGGTTAGCTCCGCTTCTGCCAACGTCAGCGGCAGTCGTCCGGCTCTTACCTTTCGCCACTTCGGCCGCAAGGGCTACTCGCTCTTTGCTGCGCTGGGACGCGAGGTGAAGGTGGGCGTTCTGACCGTAGCGACGCTCTCGACGGCAGCTCCGGCGCTTGCCGCAGCTTCTGGCCGTCCGGCCCTCGATGCTGCGCCGGCCGACGCCCTCGGCGCTACAGCCGACAGCCTCGCAGCGACGACGCCTGACGACGTCCTCCTGGGCGAGGCCACCGTAGCGGCTTCGCGAGCCCCCATGGCGGCACCTGTCGCCGCACGAGTAGTGATGACCTTCAGTCGTGAGGACATTGCGGCTGCGGGCCTCACGAGTATTAACGACATTTTCAAGCTTTGCGCTGGCATCGACGTCCGGCAGCGTGGAGCCTTTGGTGTGCAAACGGACGTCAGCGCAGGCGGAGGCACCTTTGACCAGATCACG
>CALGRN010000015.1 GCA_937880835.1 uncultured Prevotella sp.
GCTGTTGTTCTCTTGGTATCCCCTGTAAAAAGGAATCAAATTCTGCCTGTGTAACTCCATGTTTTTTCAAAACAGCATAACGATATGTGTACTCATCAGTAATCTTGTTTTGTTTCCCAGAGTTTGCCATACCATCTGCGAGATGATAATCATAGAGGATATCCTCCATATCACTTGGCGAAATATATTCACTTGGAACAGAAGGCTTGCATCCTATAAACAGCATAGATAATGCCATAAGCAATAATACGGAATGTAAAAAAGAAATGCTACGTCCTTTATTCATCTTTAAATACAAAGATTTAATCTGTATCTTGATTGTATTTATTAATAGAATTTCTCAGAGACAGATTACTGAGATCTTTTCTATAAAAGATAAGCATAATGGCAACCCCTACGCTAATACAAGCATCTGCAAAATTAAATATCGGACTAAAAAAAACAAATATGTCCCCTCCATATAATGGAATCCATTCCGGCAATGTTGTTTCTATAATTGGAAAATAGAACATGTCAACGACCTTTCCTGTAAGAAATGATGCATATCCCTCGCCGAAATTAACCAAAGTTGCTACATTATATGGTGTGGACTCTGAAAAGATAAGTCCATAAAACATATTATCAATAATATTTCCGATAGCACCAGCCAATACCATTGAGAGACAGACGAGATAACCTGTTCGTGCTTTTGCTTTAACTTGACACCATATATAATATGCAATCAGACAAATAGCAAATATACGGAACAGACTCAATATAAGTTTACCTATAAAATCCATACCAAATGCCATTCCATTATTCTCTATGAAACTGATGTAAAACCATCTTGTTATTTCAATATCACTATGAAGCGGCATATTGGTTTTAACTTCTATTTTTATAATCTGGTCTATTATCAATATGGCAATAGTAATCAACCAAACTAAACGTCCGTCTGTCAGATGTAATTTCATTATATTATTCTTTTTAGACAAAATATATGCATGAAAACCAATCTAATCAGAATTTATTCCAATTAGTTCTGCATATCCGGGCATAACAGGACTATCGTTTTCTTGCGTTTTTTGATTCAACGCTCAACGTTGCATGCGGAACTATCCGTAAACGCTCTTTCGGTATAAGTTCTCCGGTCATTCTGTCTATACCATAAGTCTTATTCTCTATTCTTATCAATGCCGCTTCAAGACCTTGTATGAACTTTTGCTGACGTCCTGCCATTTGCATTAATTCTTCTTTGGTTTGAGTTGCACTTCCTTCTTCTAATATTTTATAAGTAGGCGAAGTATCGTCCACATCGTTTCCGTCTGCATTCATAAGAGTGCGCATCATTGCATTATAATCTCTGCGTGCGAGTTTCAACTTATCATTTATTATTTCTTTGAACTCTTCAAGTTCTTCGTCACTATAACGTGTCTTCTCTGCCATATCTTATTATTTTATGGATATTTTATCAACACCCGATTATATAATTACAATTAATAACGTATTAGCCAATATGCAGACTGTTATTACTTCTACAAAAGTCCACATTATTTCATTATATCAATTCTTCTCTATTAATATGTTAAGTTTGAAATCATCAAATTCAATCTCTGAACCTTCATTCATCTCTATATTTATATTATCAGCCAAGACCTGACCTTTTATATAATCACCAAATTCTGCGACAGCTTTGGTTATATATTCGTTTGGAGCAACCGTAACGTTTATACGATCTGTAATTTCAAGTCCTGTTTCCTTACGTAAATTCTGAATGCGGTTTATCAATTCACGCGCCATTCCTTCATTTCTTAACTCTTCCGTAAGTTCTACTTCAAGAGCAACAGTAATATTACCTTCGTTACTTACAAGCCACCCCGGTATATCCTCACTTATTATATCAACATCGGCAACATCAACCGTCACGCGTTGTCCTTCTACTTCTATATCAATGTTCCCTGAATTTTCAAACATACTTATTTGTTCCTGATTCAGAGAATCCATTTGTGAAGCAATGCCTTTCATAAGTTTACCATACTTCTTGCCCATCGTTCGGAAGTTACATTTTACTTTCTTAACGAGAACACTGTTTCCTTCAACAAAGTTAAGTTCTTTTACATTAACTTCGTTCATAATCAGATCCTTTACCGCCTCTATATGATTTTTCTGCTCTAAATCTATTGCAGGAATCATTATCTGT
Organism: uncultured Prevotella sp.; assembly: GCA_937880835.1. Classification (GTDB taxonomy): domain Bacteria; phylum Bacteroidota; class Bacteroidia; order Bacteroidales; family Bacteroidaceae; genus Prevotella. Next base: position 2,180 of record CALGRN010000015.1, read on the forward strand.
TTCAGCGGCTGACGAACTTTTATATTTACTTTACGTCGTAATGCAAGAACCATTGATGTTATATTCTGAGCCATGCTCATGCGTGCTTCCAAATCTTTGTCTATGAGTTCTTCATCTGCTGTTGGAAACATGTCAAGATGTACACTTTCTTTCTCACCTCCTAAATCATGATAAAGTTGTTCTGCGAAGAATGGAGCAAACGGAGCAGACAATTTGCTGACTGTCATCAAGCAAGTATATAGCGTCTGATAAGCACTGAGTTTATCCTTACTCATTTCCTTACCCCAAAAACGTTTTCTGTTAAGACGAACATACCAATTGCTCAAATCATCATTCACAAAAGCATCTATAAGTCTCCCGGCACGTGTAGGATCATAATCTGACAATTCTTTATCCACTTTCTTTATAAGTGAATTCAGACATGAAAGAATCCATCTGTCTATTTCCAAAAACTCTTTGGGATTGAAATCTTTCATCATCGTTTCCGGATCGAAACCATCAACATTAGCATAAAGAGCAAAGAAAGAATATGTATTATACAACGTTCCGAAGAATTTACGTCTGATTTCGTCAACACCATTAGGATCAAACTTCAAATTGTCCCAAGGCTCTGAGTTCGTCATCATATACAATCTTACGGCATCTGCACCATATTTTTCAATCATCTCAAACGGATTGGTAACATTTCCGACATGTTTGCTCATCTTGTTGCCTTTCGCATCGAGCACCAAGCCGGTGGATATAACGTTCTTAAATGATACGGAATCAAATACCATTGTAGATATTGCATGAAGAGTGAAGAACCATCCACGTGTTTGATCTACTCCTTCATTAATGAAATCAGCAGGATAGAAGCTCGGAGGAATAGGCATTCCTTCATAGTTGCTATTTACCATTTTTGCTCTATCCTCTTCCGTTCCCCAACTCATTTTACCCTCAAAAGGATAATGTAATTGAGCATAAGGCATTGAACCGCTGTCAAACCAAACATCAATCAAGTCCAATTCACGAGTCATTGGTTTTCCACTGTCGCTTACAAGGATTATATCATCAACATAAGGACGATGTAAATCTATTTTGTTATAATTATCATCACTATAATTTTCGGGAACGAAACCGTTATCTTTCATCGGATTGCTCTTCATGAAACCACAGGCAACACTCTTCTCTATCTCATCATAAAGTTCTTTCATCGAACCTATACAGATTTCTTTTCCGTCCTCATCTCGCCAAATTGGCAAAGGAGTTCCCCAAAAGCGAGAACGTGAAAGATTCCAATCATTAAGATTTTCGAGCCAATTTCCAAATCTTCCAGTACCTGTTGATTCCGGCTGCCAACGTATAGTTTTATTAAGTTCTACCATACGTTCCTTACTTGCTGTACTCTTTATGAACCAACTGTCAAGAGGATAATAAAGAATAGGCTTATCCGTACGCCAACAGTGAGGATAATTATGAACATGCTTTTCTATCTTATATGCAGTTCCCTCCTGTTTCATCTCCATACATATTACGATGTTCAAATCTTCCGCTTTATTTGCAGCCTGTTCATCATAACCGTTAACATTGAATTCAGGAGAATATGCGTTCTTGACATAATCGCCTGCATGACGACCGTAGGTGTTTTTGTCAACGCATTTATCTATAAAATTATCGTCAAGCTCTTCAAGCGTATAATATTTTCCTTGCAGGTCAACCATCGGGCGTGTATCGCCTTTTTTGTTTACCAAGAACAAAGAAGGAATATGGGCATCTCTTGCCACTTTCGCATCATCCGCACCAAAAGTAGGAGCGATATGTACAATACCTGTACCGTCTTCTGTCGTAACATAATCGCCCGGTATTACGCGGAAACCGCAGTCATTCATTTCAACAAACTTCTCTTTGCCATTTTCCGAAACAAAGACTTTATCCTCATGCTCTGCCGCATAATCAATAACAAATTGCGGAGAATTATCATCCAATTTAGAAGAAGGTTTTATCCAGTTCATAAGTTGTTGATATTTCATACCGACAAGTTCAGTTCCAATGTAAGAGCCGATAATTTTATATGGTATTACTTTGTCACCATGTTTGTAATCTTCAAGAGGCATATCCTTTCCTTCCGGTTTAAGATACGCGTCAACACGAGACTCTGCAATGATTACCGTTATTGGTTTATCATCATAAGGATTGTAAGTACGAACAGCAACGTATTTTATATTCGGTCCTACGCAAAGAGCTGTGTTTGAAGGCAACGTCCATGGAGTTGTGGTCCATGCTGCCAGATAAGGCTGTCCCCATTCTGTCCACTCTGATTTCGGAGTCGTTATTTTAAACAACGCAGTTACCGTTGTATCTTTCACGTCACGATAACATCCGGGTTGATTTAGTTCATGAGAACTCAAACCTGTACCTGCTGCCGGCGAATAGGGTTGAATGGTGTAACCTTTGTACAGCAATCCTTTTTTATAAAGTTGTTTCAACAACCACCAAAGAGTTTCTATGTATTTGTTATCATAAGTTATATACGGATTATCCAAATCTACGAAATAACCCATCTTCTCTGTAAGGTCGCGCCATTCTGCCGTGAACTTCATTACATTTTCACGACATTTCTGATTGTATTCAGCAACAGAGATATATTTTTCCGATTTCTTGTTGTCTATATCTTTCTTTGTTATTCCGAGTTCTTTTTCTACACCTAATTCAACAGGCAATCCGTGAGTATCCCAACCGGCTTTTCGCTCTACTTTGAATCCTTTCATTGTTTTATACCTGTTGAAAGTATCCTTTATTGCTCTGGCGAGAACATGGTGAATGCCGGGATGTCCGTTTGCAGAAGGAGGTCCTTCATAAAAAACGAAATCAGGATATCCTTCACGTTCTTTTATCGTTTTATGAAAAATATCTTTCTCTTTCCATTCGATCAACACATTTCTGTTAATCTCAGCCATATTCAAGCCATTATGTTCGGCAAATCTCTTAGCCATATTGTTACTCGTTTATCGTAATAAATATTATTCTTTTCAAACCATTCCGTAAGAACAACAAAACAGTTGACATTAATTAGTGCGCAAAGATAAGAAAAAAAATCGTCTATCCAAAAAAAAATATTTAATTTAGTTGTAATGCAATATGTCAACTCTCTAAAACAAAAGAAAATATTTAATTAAAAAAAGAACAACTCCTTTATCTTCTATCATCTATATTCAACGTGAGTTCAACAAATTCATATTAAAATCAATATGAATTTTACACGCCAATGTTTTCTTATTTGCGATTGATTGGAATACATTATATAATAATACAATATAGCCAACGCCATCTCGTACTTTGTATAATACTGAAATTCAACATATTGCAAACGGCTTTTCAAAAGTTATTGTTTTGCATTGTGAAAATTATCCTTTTATGCCCTGAAAGTTATCCTTTTGCAATGCAAAACAATAACTTTTGAAATACATCTTATATACTGATTACGTTCAATTACATAAATATAAAGCAAACATTAATATAACGTGAGTTCGACGAATTATAATTCTTTCTGTAATTTGATGAATATAGCGTATTGTTTTATTGTACGATTTGTATGGCAAACCATTTTTTTAGTAGTTCTAAAAAGCAATTAAACAGTGCTTTTTTCATCCAATGAGCAAAATATAAAGGGCGTTGTTTCTGTTTTAGAAATGTTTTTGCAGCCATACCGATACGAGATAGTTGTGTTTTATGTTTATCGGACATACATCGGGACTGTACATACATTCCGATTGTAACGGTTATAATTAAATCTATTGGATTGAATTAATAGAACTCAGGTTAATATAACATTTAAATATAACGAAATAACATTCGCCACAACTTATAATACATGCTAACTTGTTATAAGTCAACATATAGTGTGATAACTCGCAATTTATACTGTAACTATTTGTTGTGAATTAATCACTAAAATAACTAAAAATAATGGCTTTATTAATACTTTTATCGTCAATTACAATAAAATAATCCTATCTTTGCATTTGAAATCAAATAACAAAAAAAATAAACATAAACCATAAAATAAAAAATAAAGTTATCCAAAATGGAAAACTTTTGAAAATATTTTTATAAAAAGTTTTCCCAAAATAAAACTGCTATGGAAATAAAAAACTTCACAATCACCAAACGAGACGGCTCAAAAGATCGTTTCTCATTAGACAAAATCATGAACGCTATAATAAAGGCGTTCAACTCAGTTGATGAACCCACAGACTTAGGATCTATATCAAAGATACTCAGCCATTTAGATATTCGCAATGATATAAAGGTTGAAGACATTCAAAATCAAGTGGAAGAAGCTCTTATGAGAGAAGGCTATTATAAGGTTGCAAAGTCTTTTATGTTATACAGACAACAGCATACTGAGGACAGAGAAACGCTTGATAAAATGAAATTTTTGTCAGACTATTGCGAAGCAGCAAACCCGGCAACCGGTTCAAAATATGATGCTAATGCTAATGTTGAACATAAGAATATTGCAACTTTAATAGGAGAACTTCCGAAATCCAATTTCATTCGTTTGAACAGACGATTGATAACCGACCGCATAAAAAAGATGTACGGCAAAGAACTTGCAGACGAATACATAGAAAAACTAACTCAACATTTTATATATAAGAATGACGAAACAAGTCTGGCAAACTATTGCGCGTCAATAACGATGTATCCTTGGCTGATTGGAGGAACAAATTCGATAGGCGGAAACTCTACTGCACCTACGAACTTGAAATCATTCTGCGGTGGATTTGTAAATATGGTGTTCATGGTTTCAAGCATGCTTAGCGGAGCATGTGCCACACCAGAATTTCTAATGTATCTGAACTACTTTATAGAATTAGAGTACGGAAAAGATTATTATAAAGAATCCGATAAGGTAGTTGACTTGTCTTTGAAACAAAGAACTATCGACAAAGTGATAACAGACTGTTTTGAGCAAATCGTTTATTCTATAAATCAACCTACCGGTGCACGCAACTATCAGGCTGTTTTCTGGAACATTGCATACTACGATAAATACTATTTTGAGAGTCTTTTCGGTAATTTCTACTTTCCGGATGGTAGTCAGCCAAACTGGGAATCATTGTCATGGCTTCAAAAACGCTTTATGAAATGGTTCAACAAAGAACGAACAAAGACTGTACTTACATTTCCGGTTGAGACAATGGCTCTGCTGACAAAAGACGGTGACACTATGGATAAGGAATGGGGAGATTTCACTGCCGAGATGTATTCGGAAGGACACAGCTTCTTTACTTATATGAGTGACAATGCCGATTCATTAAGTTCATGCTGCCGTTTGCGCAATGAAATACAAGACAATGGGTTCAGCTACACGCTCGGAGCAGGCGGAGTTTCGACCGGTTCAAAGAGTGTTCTTACGATAAATCTTAACAGATGTGTGCAATATGCGGTAAACAACAATATCGATTACAAAGAATATTTATCGGAGATAACAGACCTTTGCCATAAGGTACAGCTTGCTTATAACGAGAATTTGAAAGAATTGCAGAAGCATGGATTGCTTCCTCTATTCGACGCAGGATATATAAACATAGGAAGACAATATCTGACCATTGGAGTAAACGGATTGGTAGAGGCTGCCGAATTCATGGGACTAAGCATAACGGACAATCCGGATTATCTTCACTTTGTGCAGACCATTCTCGGACTTATCGAGAAATATAATCGTCAATATAGAACGAAAGATGTATTATTCAACTGTGAAATGATACCTGCCGAGAATGTTGGTGTGAAGCATGCGAAATGGGATAAAGAAGACGGTTATTTTGTTCCGCGCGACTGTTATAACAGTTATTTCTACGTTGTAGAGGATGAAAGTTTAAACATAGTGGATAAATTCAAGCTTCATGGTGCTCCGTACATAGAACATCTTACAGGCGGTTCTGCGCTACATATGAACCTCGATGAACATCTCAGCATGTCGCAATATCGTCAACTTCTAAGAGTTGCAGCGCACGAAGGATGTAACTATTTTACATTTAACGTACCGAATACATTGTGCAACGATTGTGGTCATATAGACAAACGTTATCTTCATGAATGTCCAAACTGCCATAGCAAGAATGTGGACTATATGACACGTATCATAGGTTATCTGAAACGTGTGAGCAATTTCTCGCAACCTCGTCAGGAAGAAGCAGGGCGACGTTATTATGCAACAAAGCAGAAATACTCTGTTGAAGCATAATGCATAAAATAAAAGAAACGTTGTTCTGACGCACTATGCTCAAATATGTAAACACGGGAATTGTTTTTCAAGAAATACCAAATGAGGTAACATTGTCTATAAACATATCCAACTGTCCTTGCAGATGTCCCGGATGCCACAGTCAATATCATTGGAAAGACATAGGAATTCCATTGACTATTGCCGAGATTGACAGTATTATAGATAAATACGGAAGTGATATTACTTGCATTTGTTTTATGGGTGGTGATGCTGAACCTGAGTATGTGAATGCTCTGGCTCAGCATATCCACACACAACATCCTCGTTTCAAAGTCGGTTGGTATAGCGGTAAGATAAGAATTCCTGCAAGTATAGAGAAAGTAAACTTTGACTATATAAAAGTAGGACCTTATATAAAACACTTGGGAAGTCTTAAAGACAGCACGACAAACCAGCGACTTTACAAACTTACAGAAGGCGACATGCTTGAAGACATTACTCCGTTATTATGGAAAAATAAACAACATTGATATGATAACACAAGTTCAACAATTTGTCTGACAATATAATTAAGATTTCTGCGTTATATTGGTGATGAAAATAAAACATATTATATACATCGCACTAGCACCAATGCTGATGCTTTTAAGTGCTTGCAATGACGACGATTCTTTCACGACATCGCCGTCAAATCAACTGACATTCTCAAACGACACAGTACGTTTGGATACTGTTTTCTCTAAGATACCCACAGCAACAAAGACTTTCTGGGTGTATAATCGCTCCGGTAACGGAATAAGATGTACCAATATTAGACTCGCAAAAGGTAATCAGACGGGGTTTAGAGTAAACGTGGATGGTACGTATCTCGGACAGACTTCCGGGTTTCAAGTGAATGATATTGAAATCAGAAACAAAGACAGTATAAGGGTATTCGTAGAACTAACCTCCCCTACCAATGATAAAACAGACCCGCAATTAGTTGAAGATGACTTGATTTTTACGTTGGAAAGCGGAGTGCAGCAGAAAGTAAATCTGAATGCATACACATGGGATGCAACTGTATTGAAAAACGTTAAGATAAGTTCGGATGAAACTATAAGCAGCTCACGCCCCATAATAATATACGGAGGAATAAAGGTTGACAGCGGTGCAGTGTTGACTATTGATGCCGGAACTACACTGTATTTTCATGCCAATGCAGGAATAGATGTATATGGACAGCTTAGAATAAAAGGAAGCACGGAACGAAACGTGGTGTTGAGAGGAGACCGCATAGACAACATGTTCGATTATCTTCCGTATGATTTCGTAAGCGGACAGTGGAACGGCATACATCTACACAGTTCTTCGTATGACAATATTATAGAATATGCAGACATACATAGCGCGTTCAACGGATTGGTTTGCGACTCCTCTGATGTAGAAAGGCTGAAATTATCGATTACAAACAGTACGATACATAATTGTCAAGGTGCGGGGCTTTTATCCGTAAATTCATCGTTGAATATAGAGAATTGCCAGATAACAAATACTTTGGACGATTGTCTTGCAATATATGGAGGAAAAGCAAACATAATGCATTCCACGTTGGCGCAATTCTATCCTTTCGACAGCAAGCGCGGAGCATCTCTCAAATTCAGCAACACAAAAGACAACATGGCGTACCCGCTACAAAATCTTTTATGTGTAAACACGTTGATAACCGGATATTCCGATGATGTATTGCAAGGAGTCATATCGGATGATAAATCTATCACATGCGATTATAAATTCGATTATTGCATCCTCCGAACGCCTAAGATAGAAAACAACGAAAGGTTTACAAACATTATATGGGAAGATCCGCAAGATACAATAAAAACAGGAAGGAAGAATTTCAGAAAAATAGATACCGACAATCTACGTTACGATTTCCGTCTTGATTCAGCATCGGTAGCAATAGGAAGTGCCAATACTGAAAACTATCTTGAATACGACAGATTAGGAATAAGGAGAGACGAAAAGCCAGATATCGGTTGTTATGAATATATAAAACAAGAATAAAGCAAGATGAAAAACATAACGTTGGAAATAAATATAGGCTTTTGCCAGATAGAAGAACTCGACACTATCGACCAAGAACTTGTTAAACTTGCGATAGAAGCCACAGACACCGCTTATGCAAAATACAGTCATTTCTACGTAGGTGCTGCCCTACTCTTAGAAAACGGTACTATTGTGAAAGGTTCAAATCAGGAAAATGCTGCTTATCCATCAGGGTTATGTGCAGAAAGAACTGCTGTTTTCTCGGCGCAGGCTAACTATCCCGAACAACCAATTAAGACTATTGCAATAGCTGCAAAAAACGCCAACGGCTTTTTGAAATCTCCCATATCGCCATGCGGAGCATGCAGACAAGTTATCTTGGAAATAGAAGACAGATATAAGAAACCAGTTCGCATATTGCTATATGGAACAGACGGAGTATATATAATAAACAGTATTAAAGATATGCTCCCATTGTCATTTGTCGAAAAAAACATGGAAAACAAGAAATAATAGTTTTCTGTAAGCAATTACTATATTATTTTTGCAAAACGTTAAGATAAATGTTATAAAACAATGATAAAAATATTATTCAGAAGTATATCTCTTTTGATTATTAATTTGTATTGTGGGAATATTTTCTCTCAACCTGTTTATATAAAAAGTAAGAATGAAATAAACAATTTTGCTACAGATGCGGTTATATTCTCGCAGATATTAAAAACAGAAAAAGGAAAGAAAACGGCATTGCCCAAGACCATTGAAAGAGAAAACTGCACGTTAACATTTACTGAAAAGGGAATAAACAGAAATGAATATTACGATAAGGGTAAGAGAGTTCATTTCTGCGATAATTCAACTATGAACATTACCGCAAAAGGAAATGCTCTGATAGAAAAAGTAATATTTATGATGTCAACGCCTTCACATGCATCATATAACGAAATGAAAATGAAGTATGATTCGGGAGAATTCGACAAAAATACATATACTTATAAGGGACTGACAAAATCGATTGACGTTGAATTTATTACACAGACATACATCCAAGAAATTATCATTTATTATAGAGGTACGGACAATTATAAATACGGAGATGTTATTTGGGAAGAACATTTTAAAGGAGGAAGCATAAAATTCAGTGACGAAGGAACGAATCTAAATACAAACAATATCAACCAATATACTGATTTGAAAGGATGGCTGGTAAAGAATGCAAAATGTCCGGAAGGATATATAACCGTTGGTGCAAACAAAGACTCCGGATACATCATGACTCCAATGTTGAATTTTGAGGGAGATGTATATATGACATTCAAAGCAGGTGCATTAGCAAGTAACGATAATACTCAGTTAAGAATATCTGTAAATGGAGCAGGAAAAACTGATATTCCTATGGTGTCTATGCTGGACAATGAGGCTATGAATTACACAATAAAGATACAAGGTGTCAACAAAGATACAAGAATAAAATTCTCAAATGCAGAGAAAGAATACAACAGATTTTCGATAGATGATATAATTGTATATAAATCAACAGAACCATTGAAGGCACATATCACAGGCGCTGAAAAAT
>CALGRN010000016.1 GCA_937880835.1 uncultured Prevotella sp.
CTTGCCGCACTTCCGTCAAAGGAGTGTATGCCGCAGGAGATGCTTCGAGCGTTCCATTCAAACAAATTGTCATAGCAATGGGAGAGGGAGCGAAAGCTGCTTTGTCGGCATTCGATGACAGAGTGCGCGGCATAATCTGACATTCTGCAAACAAACAAGATGCCGTATGTTGTGATATTCGACAGTTGTTTGAATATCAGACATACGGTATCTGTATTTAATTTTTTACATCCTTTGCTTAAAAAGCTGTTTTTATGTATTCTGAAAAATGGTTTTTGAAAATCTACGGGAATGCTTTCAAAGAGCAATATCTTTGCCATCATCCACTTACTTTATCATTGCTTTTTCTCATGAATACGTCTCTCGCGACAAATAATCGTTGCTGTAAATAGCGTAAATGCAAACCGTTTTGTTCTTATTTCTTATAAAAAGATTTGCGTTTACATTCTTTTTTGCTATTTTTGCAGAAAAAGAAAGATATGACACAAGCAGAAAAAACGAAGATAGAAGAGCGTATTGTCGATGTTCTTAAAACTGTTTATGATCCCGAGATACCTGTAAACATATATGACTTGGGGCTCATTTACCGAATAGAACTTGACGATAACGGCGATTTGGATATGGATATGACATTCACTGCGCCATCTTGTCCCGCTGCCGATTTCATTCTCGAAGACGTCAGACAGAAAGTAGAGAGCGTAGAAGGGGTATCGTCTGCCAACATCAATATAGTGTTTGAACCGATATGGGACTATAATATGATGAGCGAAGAAGCCAAGTTGGATCTTGGATTTGCATAGACAAAAAGACACAAAAGCATTTGCGAATGAAGAACGTATATTTTCTTTCAGATGCCCATTTGGGTTCATTGGCAATCAAACACAGCCGAACTCAGGAGCGAAGACTCGTGAGATTCCTTGATTATATAAAGAATAAGGCTGCCGCAGTGTATCTTCTCGGAGATATGTTTGATTTCTGGTATGAATACAAATACGTTGTACCGAAAGGATATACGAGGTTTCTCGGCAAGATTTCGGAGCTTACCGACATGGGGATAGAAGTGCATTTCTTTACCGGAAACCATGATATTTGGGCTTACGACTATCTCGAAAAGGAGTGCGGAGTGATACTTCACAAGAAGCCTATAACAACAGAGATATACGGAAAGGTGTTCTTTTTGGCTCACGGAGACGGACTTGGAGACAGAGATTCCAAGTTTAAAGTATTGCGAAAGATATTCCACAACCACACATGTCAACGCCTTTTCAGCATGTTGCACCCTCGTTGGGGAGTATCGTTTGGGCTTAATTGGGCTAAGCACAGCCGCATGAAGCGAGCCGATGGTAAAGAACCGCCGTATATGGGAGAGAAAAACGAGCCGCTGATAAGATATACAAAGCAGTATATGCAGACGCATACGAACATCGATTTCTTTATCTACGGACATCGGCATATAGAGCTTGACCTCATGTTGTCGCGCAAAACGCGCCTCATGATAATAGGAGACTGGATAAGCCAGTTCACCTATGCCGTGTTCGATGGAGAACACATGTTCCTCGAAGAGTATGTAGAAGGTGAGAGCAAGCCGT
>CALGRN010000017.1 GCA_937880835.1 uncultured Prevotella sp.
GGCTACGGTAAGTACGGTTACGGCAAGTACGCCGATCCCAGTGTATTTGAAGAGATTGATGACGATGAGGATATTTTTGCCGATGATGTTGTTGCTTTTGCAGATAAAATGAACATTAAAAACTTTGTTTATATGGGTGCATCTCATGGAGCAGGGGTTGGCTGGCATTTGAATCTTCGTCATCCTGACAGGGTAAGTGCATTTATTGCTGTTGTTGCCATAGTTCTTTTTATCCAAGAGATAAGTCTTATCTGCAAAGAGATTATCCACGCCAAGTCCGAATGCAAACCTGAGACTTGTTTTTTCTTTATCTACTGTAATACGTTTTATATTCAATCCGTCATGGGCAGGTTTTATACGCATTGCATTGGTGAAACCGTTTGTGAATACTCGCGCAGTCTGTTCATTTAAATCCCAGCACGATTCCGTAGATAGCATATATTTATATTTCAGTCCGGGAATTCCGGTCGGAGTATTTTCCAATTCAAGGTGTATGTTCATATCAGCCACCTGTTCCTTGTTACCCATTATAATAATATAGTAAGGGCGTTCGGTATTTGCATCAAAAGGTTTGTTTCCTCCATACCATCTTCCTACGAATTTCGAAGAACACTTCATTATTATAACGGCAAAATCTTTTTTCTTGTCCTGAGCTTTACGTATTGCTTTCATGAAAGCACCTGTCGTACTGCTTGAAGCTGCTGCAAGAAGATTGCCTGCATTTTGCACCGCATATACGCAATCAGAGACAAGAACAGATACGGTATCTTCGGAAGTGCGTGCGAGTATCATCTTGAATATCTCGTTAATGTCCGTATATTCTGTATTGCCCACCTGCATTGTGGCAGGATTGAGGTTTAAGACGAAGTCATCGAGGTTCTTGCAGATATCTGTCTGATAGATGCCGTTGTTTATGAAAAACAGGCGGGTGTCATCATAATATCCGTTGGTCTTTGCTATAAAGCGTCCCAAAGCATCCTTAAACTCTGAGTTAGTGGTCACGTAACCGTTCATGCTGCCGGAGTTTTCCATATAAATACGAATAACAGGTTTTGATGTTTTCATATTCACGGTGTCGGCAGGAAGCGGATTGCCCGAGCCGGAGTCAGAAGACGATTTGTGGTCTTTCAGTAATATTGCAATCACTATGACAGCTATCAAAAGCAGCACAGCTAATATTTTTCTTTGCATACAATACAGTTAAATGAAAAACAAATCGCATTGATTATTTTAATGCGATGCAAAATTAAATAATTTATTGCATAAAACAAAATATTTGTGTTGTATAATTTAATTGTTTGCAATCATTGAATTTCAATAAGATTTCTTGTTTGAGACAAGTATAAAAATCGTTTGTTTTGAGTTAACTAAAAAAATATAGAAAGTTTAATCTTCCTCAACAGGCATATCAGTTTAATGCAACTTTATTAAATTATGAATAACCAATAATCAGATATGACTTACATCCTATGAAGATTATAGCACGGCATAAGTAAGAACGAAGGCATTGTCTATTCTGTATTCTACTTCCACAGTATGGTTGCTTTTAAGATTTTCGACAATTAATTTGCCTTTTGCTTGGGGCGTAAAACAACGTAAGCGTATTTGAGAAGACCGGAGCTTATCTGACGAAAACAACTTGTAAACCGTTTCTTTGGCACTCCAATGGATTAATTGGCTCTCGACATTCTCAGCCGGTTCGTCTTCGCGCAGAAACCTGCCGACCACCCTACTCACGCGTTCGTCCGTGTATTCTATATCCAAGCCGACACGCTTAGTCTTAGAAAGCATTATCGCTGCATAGCCGCGCGTGTGGCTTATGCTTATGTTCCAACCGTCAACAAATGGTTTTCCATCGGAATTATGGCTTATTTCCAACGCCTCATCTTGGGTCATCGCATATAAAAGTGACTTAACGGCAGCCTTCTCCCTCTGTCTCCGATTATGATAATCTACATTTTCTTCAATCTTCCATAGCCCCAAGAATGTATCCTCGCAAAGCTGCTCTATCGATATTAACATAATAAACAAACGTAATATACACTATTCTTCTTCTTTTACAGGATGCACTGTTACCTTTACGCGGCTTATGCGCCTTTCTTCTATTCCGATAATCTCAAAAGAATAGTTCTTATAATCAATCTTCTCGTGAATGCTTGGAAAATCGCCCTTTATTTCAAGCATCATTCCTGCGATTGTGTCAGCCTCTCCCTCTACTTCCGCAAACTCGTCGCTGTCTATTTGCAATATCTTGCATAAGTCGCTCAACAAAGTCTTTCCCTCAAAAACATAAGTGTTGTAGTTCAGTTTCGAATAAGTCTTCTCATCTTCGTCATATTCGTCGTTTATCTCGCCAACAATCTCTTCCAAGATATCTTCCAATGTCACTATCCCGCTTGTTCCTCCAAACTCATCAACCACTATCGCGATATGCACTTTGTTCTCTTGGAACTCGCGCAACAAATCGTCAATCTTCTTTGTTTCGGGAACGAAATAAGGAGGGCGTATCAAACTCTGCCAACGAAAATTGGAAGGCTTTGAGAGATGAGGAAGCAAATCTTTTATATAAAGCACTCCTCTTATGTTGTCCGTGTTGTCCTGATATATCGGAATACGGCTGTAATTATTCTCAACGATACATTTCAACACATCTGCATAATTGCTTTTTATATCAAGATCGACAACATCTTGTCGGCTTGTCATCACTTCTTTCGCAGTCTCATCTCCAAATCTTATTATTCCTTGAAGCATGCTCTGCTCATCCTTTATCTCATTCTTATCTGTCAATTCGAGTGCCTGTTCCAGATCATCCACGCTAAGCACGTGATTTTCTTTCTGAACAACCTTTGATGCCAACATACCGCTATGCAGCAGAATACTGCCTAATGGCCAGAACAATCTGCGCAGGAACAGAACACCGTTCACCGCGCGTCGGCAAAAGTTTAAAGGGTCTTGCCTGCTATACACCTTTGGCATAATCTCACCGAAAAGAAGCAATAAGAAAGTCAGGAGAACAGTTATGCAAAGAAATTGCAGCCAAC
>CALGRN010000018.1 GCA_937880835.1 uncultured Prevotella sp.
GTGCAAAGGGACTCGAATTTCCGACCGTATTCGTCGTAGGGCTCGAAGAAAATATCTTCCCGAGTCCGCTGTCTTGCAGCTCAAAAAGAGCAATCGAGGAAGAACGCCGTCTGTTTTATGTTGCTATAACGAGAGCCGAGAAGCGGTGCATTCTGACATGGGCTAAGAACCGATTCCGATACGGAAAGATTGAATTCGGAACACCAAGCCGCTTCCTTCACGAAATCTCACCATCGCTTCTGAATACGGAAGGCGAGACGGATAAAATCTTTGATAATCGTCCCGAAATTTACAATACATTCAGCCGAATGCAAAACAGCAAACCGGTCGCAAGCCAATTCAAGGCGGATGAGAAAGAAAAGATTACCGACTTCGCAAACGATGATAACAACGTCTCGGCAGGCAGCGTAATCGAGCATCAGCGTTTCGGCATAGGCACTGTACTGAATGTGGAGGGAACGGGCGAAAACACCAAAGCAACGGTGGTATTCAAGAATGCCGGAACAAAACAGCTCCTGTTGAAATTCGCAAGATTTAAAGTCATCGGTAAAAATGTAATGTCATAAATAATAAAACAAGACATATATTCGTTAATAGCTATATAATGAAAAAGGCAGAGAAAACAGATACTTATTCGCACGTGCTTAAATATACCGGTATATTCGGCGGTGTACAAGGGCTTAATATCCTTGTGGGAATTATCAGGAATAAGTTCGTTGCAATGATATTGGGACCTGACGGAATGGGACTCGTGTCATTGTTTAACTCTACCATAAAGCTTGTCTCCGACTCTACAAATCTCGGACTGGCCATGAGCGCAGTGAGAGAAATTGCCGACGCTTACGAGAAAAATGAAACTGAAAGAATAGTCCATATCGTAAAGCTGATACGTTCGTGGTGTCTGCTTACGGCACTCATGGGAATGTTCTTATGTATAGTTCTCAGTCCGCTGCTTAACCGTTGGACTTTTGTATGGGGAGATCATACCCTGCATTTCGTGCTACTTTCTCCCATCGTAGCACTTACTGCCGTCACAGGCGGAGAAATGGCAATCTTGAAAGGAACGAGGCAACTCCGTCATCTTGCCGTAATCTCCGTATATAATATCATCGGAGCATTGTTGACTTCCGTACCTTTATATTATATATGGAAAGAAGCCGCAATCATCCCCTCATTGCTCATAATGGCATTGGTGCAGATGGTGCTGACAATATCATATTCATATAAGAAGTATCCTTTGAGGATTATGCGCGAAAGGCGTTTTCTCGGAGAAGGACTTGGCATGGTAAAACTCGGAATAGCATTTGTTATCGCGGGCATATTAGGGAGTGGGGCAGAGTTTATTATCCGCTCATACCTTAACACAAGTGGAAACTTAGGAATTGTCGGATTATACAATGCAGGTTATATGATGACCATGACTTATGCGGGAATGGTGTTTTCCGCAATGGAGACAGATTTCTTTCCACGCCTTTCTGCTGCAAATAGAGATGTCATAACGCAAAATACAATAGTCAACAGACAGATAGAAGTTTCCTTTCTTCTCATTGCTCCTCTCATGGTATTCTTTATGATAGGATTACCAGTCTTGCTTCCTTTGCTTTATAGTGGTAAGTTCACGCCGGTGCAGGGAATGATGCAAATCACTATATTCGCAATGTATATACGCTCACTTACATTGCCGGTTGCTTATATTCCTTTGGCTCGCGGCGATTCTAAATCATATTTGTTTCTCGAAGCAGTATATGATATAAGTTTGGTATTATTCATAATATTGGGATATGATAATTTCGGACTTACAGGTACAGGTGTGGCTATAACAATGGCAGGATTGTTTTATTTTATTATAATAAATGTATATGCACATAGGAAATACAAATACAAGATTTCATCGAATGTCATACGATATATATTATTGCAATTACCAATAGGTATAATAGCTTATTGCGTCACTTTCATAGGAATAGATTGGCTGTATTGGAGCATCGGACTTATATTGTTCTTGATAAGTACAGCCTTATCCTTACACATATTACGCAGTAAGACGCATCTTTGGGCATCTATATTGGATAAAATAAGGAGGAAGTTCAAAAGATGACAAAGATTTCCGTATTGGTTGCCGTTTATAATTCGGAGAATTTTCTTCACAAAAGCCTTGATTCTCTTGTAAATCAGACATTATCTGACATACAAATAATATGTATAGACGATGCATCGACAGATTCTTCTTTGGATATTCTTAATGAGTATTCGGAATGTGACGGAAGAATTGAAGTAATTCATTTAGAAAAGAATGTAGGACAAGCAAAAGCAAGAAACATCGGACTTAAAAAGGCGACAGGAGAATATATATGCTTCCTCGACAGCGACGATTGGTTTTCGGAAGATGCTCTGCAAAATGTCGTAAATGTGTTTGAAAATAATGCTAAAACCGATGCTGTGCTTTTCCGCGTGATTAATTGTTATGAAGACAATAGAATGGAAGAATATCCTATGCCGATATTTGATGTGTTGAAAGGTGAAGAAGCTTTTGAAGCGAGTCTTACTTGGAAAATACATGGAGTTTATGTCGTTAAGGCATCTATACATAAAGAATATCCATACGATGATACAACAAAGGCATATAGTGATGATAACACTACCAGACTTCATTATCTGCGTTCGCGTGAAGTTAGATGCAGCAATGGAGTATATTATTACAGGCAAAATCCGAAATCTGTTACACATGCTGTAAACGTAAGACGTTTCGATTATCTTCGTGCAAATTGCAGCATGAAAAAACAATTAAAGCAAATTGGAGTATCAGACAGAATTTTAGATATTTACGAAAATGTTCGTTGGCTTAATATCATAGATGTTTACATGTTTTATTATAAACATAGAGAACAATTAGGTCATATAAATTCCAAGCATGGATTGAAAGAAATAAAACATTATTGGAAAAGTATTGAAATAAAACGTTTGAGTTTTAGAAACCGAATGAAGTTTGGTTATATTCCTTTCCATTTTTCTTGGACTGTATTTCGTATTCAGGAAGAATTATATTTTTTCTTAAAGAAGATTATAAGAGAAGGCTGTGACTTTTTTATTACATTTTTATTTTTAATCGGCATTATGATAAATAGAATATATTGAAATTCATATTATCGGCTTCTTTATTTATTTTCTTTGTTTCTTATTCTAACTAATTCGATAGCCTCTTTTCCTGTCATATAGTCAATCTTTAAGTCAATAATATTAATTGCGTGCAATCCTTTTTCTATTTCTTTTGTTGTAAAATGCTCATCTATATCAGGAGAATATTTTGCTGCCAATAAACGAAGGATACGTATTTTATCTTCATCGTTTTTCACAAAACATACTTTACCAAACACTATAACGCTTCGGAAATATGTTGTAAACTCTTTATCTACCACATCATCCTTCTCTATTACACAGAACGAAACTTTCTCGTTCCTGTGCATTCCGTCAATCTTATGTCCTGATAAAGCAGAATGCATGTATATGTGTCCGTCATGATATACATAACTTATTGGTACTGCATACGGATAATCATTATCTCCCTGAACAGCCAATACACCATTAGTCATTGTTTCTAATATTCTTATACTTTCATCATCAGAAAGTTTTTGCCTTTTGCGGCGCATATCTCTGAACATATTTATCCCAATGTTTTTAATCCTATAATCGATGCAATCAGCGTGAAGATGAAAAATAAACGCCATAAATTGCTCGGCTCATTGAAAAAGACAATACCTATTATCACAGAACCTAACGCGCCCACACCGGTCCAAACAGGATAGGCAGTTCCTATCGGTATTGTTTGTGAAGCTTTAATAAGTAATCCCATGCTGATACCGGTGCAAGTTAAGAAACCGAGCAACCAATAGAACCAAGTCCAACCGTTGGACACTTTCATCATACCCATACAGTATGTAAATGCAGCTTCAAACAATCCTCCTGTGATTAATATAATCCAATTCATTTACAGAGAATACAGTACAAATATAATAATATTCACAGTGTTTTTGTATTAATTATTCTTAGTTCTGCATTCCGAGCAGATTCCTTTATAATATAATTGGGCTTCGTTTATTATGTTTCCCTCCATTTCCATACCCTTTGTTATCATAGGTGTAGGTTGGTCAAACATATCTACAACTCTTCCGCAATCTTTACAATAAAAATGCACATGCGGTTTAACATTTCCATCGTAGCAAACATGATGATCGTCTATTGTTATCATTTGTGCGACATTATGTTCTGAAAACATCCTTAATGTGTTATAAACGGTTGTTCTGCTCAATGTTGGAATTTCTTTATATAATCCTTGATATACATCTTCCACAGTAGGATGTGTGTAATGTGTATTTAAGTAATCAATTATTGCCAAACGTTGTATAGAAGGTCTTATTCCGCATTGTATCAATTTATTGTACGCATCTTCTCTATTCATAATAAATTTATTTTCTGCAAATATATATATAATTTTCATTTACACCAAAATTCCATTGTAAGAAATACAACTTTCAGTTTGTTTTGGTAAACTTTTATTCTAAAATTATTTTCTTACGATTTTTATTAATTGCAAATCAAAGTTATATTAATGAGTGTTTCAAATAGGCTACTATTAAGTAAAATGCAAATTCTTATACCGAACTCGCTTAATGGTTGAGTATCAGAACGTTATGAATTAGGTTTTAAAAGTTATTGTTTGGGTCTTCAAAAGTTATTGTTTCAGAACACAAAAGCATAACTTTTAAGATGCAAAACAATAGCTTTTGAATTATGAAAATAAAACCGTAGTTATTCATTTAATAAAAATGCTTAGAGTTATTTTTTAGAAATTAACTCTAAGCATTTTTATTTTTGTTCTATTTTATATAAGAAATCAATTCTTCCGGTGTCAGCAATGATTGCTCGCCGGTTTTCATATTTTTTAATGTGATTTTGTTTTCCGACATCTCACTTTCACCCGCAAGCACTACATAAGGTATATTTTTTGTGTTTGCATAGCTCATTTGTTTTTTCATTTTCACACAGTCAGGGAACATCTCCGTGCATATTCCTTCCTGTCTGAGTCTGTTTGCTATCGGATAGCAATAATCGGTTTCTCTGTCACCAAAGTTTATAAATAACACTTGTGTGCTGCTAACGGTTTTATCCGGATAAAGATTAAGCTCTTCCAAAACATCGTATATTCTGTCTGCTCCGAAAGATATTCCTACCCCACTTAATCCCGGAAGTCCGAATATACCTGTAAGATTATCATATCTTCCGCCTCCTGTTATACTTCCTATTTGTGCATCAAGAGCTTTTACTTCAAATATAGCACCTGTATAATAGTTCAATCCTCTCGCAAGAGTGAGGTCTAACTGTACCTCATTCTTTATATCACATTTCTGCAATGTGTCAAGAATAAAAAGAGTCTCCCCTACTCCTTTCTGCCCTGTTTCGGAAGATTTAAGAACTTCTGATATAACAGATAATTTATCCGAGTTAGTTCCTGAAAGCGATAAAATAGGTTGAAGTTTTTCTATTGCATCGTCTGTTATGCCGTTCTTTCTTAATTCGTCATTTACATTCTCTATTCCTATTTTGTCTATTTTGTCTATTGCAACAGTAATATCTACTATCTTATCAGAAGCTCCTATTACTTCTGCTATGCCCGTCAGTATTTTTCTGTTGTTCAGTTTTATCTGTACTCTTATACCAAAATTTGTGAAAACCGTATCAATGATCTGAACAAGTTCAACCTCATTAATCAAAGAATCTGAACCAACAACATCTGCATCACACTGATAAAACTCACGATATCGTCCCTTCTGAGGACGATCTGCGCGCCATACAGGTTGTATTTGGTATCTTTTAAAGGGCATTTGCAACTCATCTCTGTGCATAACAACATATCGAGCAAACGGTACGGTTAAATCGTATCTCAGTCCTTTTTCACAGATTTTCGCAGCCAAATGGGAAGAATTGCGCTCTATAAGTTCCTCGTCGGTCAATTTGTTCATATAATCGCCGGAGTTAAGAACTTTGAATAGAAGTTTATCACCTTCTTCTCCATATTTTCCCATTAGAGTATGCAAAGTCTCCATAGCCGGCGTTTCTATCTGTTGAAAACCGTACAGAGCATATACATTTTTTATGGTTTCAAAGATATAATTACGCTTAGCCATTTCAACAGGCGAAAAGTCTCTTGTACCTTTTGGTATGCTTGGTTTATTTGCCATATAAAATATAAATCCTTATATAATTTGTCTTATCTTGCTATTTTATTTTCTGATAATTGTCTGCTCTCTGTCAGGACCTATTGATACAATAGTTATCGGAGTTGCAAGTTGCTCTTCCAAAAATGCGATATAATCACAGAATTCTTTCGGGAATTGGTTTTCATTCGTCATTTTTGTCATATCGGTTTTCCAACCGGGAAGCTCTTTGTAAACAGGTTCTATATCTTCATTTATATTATATGGGAAATAATTTATTTCATTTCCATTTTGTTTATAAGCTACACATGCCTTCACATTATCAAAACTGTCAAGCACATCACTCTTCATCATTATTAGTTTTGTTACTCCGTTTACCATAATAGAATACTTCAATGCAACGAGATCTATCCAACCACAGCGACGCTCGCGCCCTGTAACTGCACCATATTCATGTCCCAAATCACGCAGTTTATCTCCTGTTTCATCGAAAAGTTCCGTAGGAAAAGGACCTGCTCCAACACGCGTACAATATGCTTTCATTATACCGTAAACATCTCCAATCTTGTTCGGAGCTATACCAAGTCCGATACAAGCACCGGCACACACGGTATTAGAAGATGTAACAAATGGATAACTTCCGAAATCAACATCAAGCATTGTACCTTGTGCTCCTTCGCACAATATGCTCTTACCTGAACAAAGAAGTTCATTTATCTTATGTTCGCTGTCAATTATTGTGAATTGTTTAAGATATTCTATACCTTCCATCCAATGCTTCTCTGTTTCGGATATATCGTAATCTTTAAATCCCAAAGAACGTAAAGTTTGCATATGACGTTCTTTATTGGTCTCGTATTTTTCTTTGAAATTATCAAAAATATCGCCCACGCGTAATCCGTTTCGTGAAACTTTATCGGTATAAGTCGGTCCTATTCCTTTTCCGGTAGTGCCCACTTTACAATTTCCTTTCGATGCCTCTATCGCACTGTCGAGCAGTCGGTGGGTAGGCATTATAAGATGAGCCTTTTTGGATATTAACAAGCGAGTCTTCAAATTATGACCGCTTTTTTCTAAATCCTTAGCCTCGTCCATAAACAAATCGGGTGCAAGAACAACTCCGTTGCCTACAATATTTATTTTATCACCCTGAAATATTCCGGAAGGAATACTTCTGAGAACGTACTTTTGTCCATTGAATTCAAGAGTATGACCTGCATTAGGACCTCCCTGAAAACGAGCGATAACGTC
>CALGRN010000019.1 GCA_937880835.1 uncultured Prevotella sp.
GGAAGCATCGGCTAATATCGCACCCATTTTTAGCGCGCATGCCAACAATACACTCGTTTTAAGACGTATCATTTCTATGTATTCGTCTTCGGTTACATCGTTGCGGTTCTCGAAATCCATGTCATATTGCTGCCCTTCGCCTATTTCGAGAGCTGTTTCCGTAAACAAGTCCAATACTTTTTTCAGTTTGTCTGGTTCACACTGAGTCATGCGTTCATAGGCAAACACGAGCATGGAGTCGCCCGACAGTATCGCAGTATTTGCATTCCATTTCTTATGAACGGTAGGATTTCCGCGCCTTACATCGGCATTATCCATCAAGTCATCATGCAAAAGAGTGTAGTTGTGATATATTTCGAGTCCGCAGGCAGGCGGCAATATCGTCTCAACATCATCCTTATACATGTTGTATGCAAGCAATGCCAACGTGGGGCGTATGCGTTTTCCGCCTGCCGAAAGAACGTATTTTATGGGAGCATACAGGCTTTCGGGTTTACGGTCATACTTCAAGTTGTCGATATAACCGTTCACAATACTCGTTATTTCATCCGATGTCATCATAATCTTTCTTGTTTAATGTAGTGCAAGTTCAACTTTCCGCAAACATACGTACAGGCTTCCGGACTGGCGTTGTCATGCGTTCTGCCCCGCTCGTACTATATTGTTATTTTCACATTATTTTCCTTTAATGGCGCGATACCTTGTGTATTCATGCGCATTTTCATATACGGAACACTATCGGAATGCAAATCATAGTCCGGCAGACCTTGCCTTTGTCCGTTCCGGGCTTCCATTTTGGCATAATCCTTATTATTCGCAGAGCTTCTCTGTCAAGCAGAGGATCTACCGATTTTATTATCTTCGCATTCGCAGTACTCCCGTCTTTGTTCACTATGAACGATACAACCACCTTGCCTTGTATCTTCTGCTGTTTTGCAAGCTCAGGATATTTGAGGTTCTTGGTGAGCCATTTCATAAACTCAACCATACCTCCCGGAAACTCGGGAAGCTCTTCCACAACACGCAGTTTGTGCGAATTATCTTCGCCGGCGGTTTCATCCTGCGCAACGGCATTGCTCTTGTCGTCTTCCTGTTCTGCCGTAATGCCCTCTTCGGTCAGTGTGGCATCGCCGTTCAGTTTATCCTTGTTCAGTTCTTCAAGCGCAGTTTTTTCCTTCACCGCGTTTATCTTTTCCGTTATTGCAGGCAGACTCTGGCGTGGCGACAGTGCAACCATGTCTTTCTGTTCGGCAGCCGAAATCATCTCGATATCTTGCGACAAATCGTCCAACAGCTCATCATTCTCATCGGCAGAAGAACCGTTCGACGTATATTCAAACGACACAACGAGAAGCGCAAGAGCAAAAACAAGCCCCAAGAGAAAGCCCGTAAGCCTTTTTTTCTCTATGTCTGCCGATGATGATTTCTTTAATTCCATAAAACTGTAACACAAACCGAACGCATTGAGATCGCAGCAACAAAAACGCGAAATACCATTCAGCAAGCAAACAAGAGCGATGAATTATGCAGCCGAATAAGGCATCTTAACGTAAATGTGCATCATTATCTCATTGCAAAGATACTATTTAATTCCGAAAAACAAATGCAACCGGAATATTTTTAAGCCATAAACAGCGTGGTAATATCATTTCATTTTGAAATAATGTGAGTTTAACGAAGTAAATAAGACATGTACATATCAGCCCCAACAACAAATAATCAACATGTAGGGACAGACCCCGTGTCTGTCCGAAAAACACATTGCAAACATACTGTATTGATTGTCATAATAGATAATGTGATTTTAATTGAGAAATACAGATATGTATGTGGAAATGCGGACAGACACGGGGGCTGTCCCTACAACGTGGAATTAATATGTATAGACAAATGCTGTGTCTGTACGAAAACGATATTGTGAACATACGGCTTTGATTTCCTTAAAATCGAATTAATATATGATTGAAAATCAACATGTTGCAAACGGATTTTCAAAAACTGTTGTTTTGCGTTGCAAAAGTTATCCTTTTGCACGATAAAAGTTATCGTTTAAGAATGCAAAACAATAACTTTTGAAATTCAGGTGCAATAATATTGGATTTAAAAATATAATATACTTAATAATATTTTCTATTTTTGTTTTTTATAAGATAAATACTTATTTGTACTTTTTATTCGCTTATAATCAATAAGTTATATTAAAAATATGTCCAAAAAGTACAAATATGCTTTTTGAAAAATGTACTTTTAATCCTAAAAAATGTAACAAAAATCCTAACAACGTAACTGTTTCTGTGTGTAATTTTGCACCGGAAATAAGTATGTATTTTAAATCATCGAATACAGAAAGCATAAAAAACATTGATAATATATAATTTAAAAACCAAAACATTATACTTATATGAAAAGAAAACTAATTTATTTAATGGCATTAATATTATGCCAAACGTTGATGACAACTGTTACGGCGCAAAACGTAACTATCAGTCCTCAGACAGGAAATCTGATTGCTGCATCAACCGATCCCGGTGAAGTGGGATTTAGAAACGGTTGGTCTGCCATGTGGAAACATGAGCAGTTGCCGCTTACTCTCACTGTTGCCGACTATCCTGATTTGACAAGTGGAGGAGAATTTACTATGCCCGCAGGTAATATCAGTAAATATAACAACAAGCTCGTAATTATGGGAGGAAGCACTGTTGAAAGTCATTTCATAATATCTTTGCCAAAAGGTTACCGTATCACCGGATATACTATGGTTTTGCAAAACAACCTTAATGGTAAAACTGTCAATAATATGGCTATTGTGGGAATAGATAAGACATTATATGAGACTAAAAGAGATTTCAATACAACTGCTTATCTTGCAAAGACCGAAAATATGGGAACTGTAAACGATAACAAAGATTATACAATCTCTCGTACAAGCCTTAATCCCGATGATATGGGCAATCAGTTGTATTTTAAGATGACACATGCTGTTACCGGTTTCTATGGAGTTACCATAAAATCAATAGAAATTACATTCACGGCAGAAGGAAGTTTCGATGCATTGGTTGCACCTACCGTTATAGATAATACAGGTAAAAGCTTTGTTTATTCTCCTTTCACAACAGCTAAGGTTGACATAGGTGATATCAAACCACACCAAGCTCCTAACGGAAACACTTATTACAGCTATGACTATAAGAATGTGAAAGACCTTATTGCAAACAACGTTATCTACGAAAAAGATGCTGTTGTGGATGGAAAAATAGGCGACGCTAATGCAGGACATAAGAGTATTAAATCCATATATAATAATGGAAACATGTACTTCGGTTTGGGTAATCATACTTATTTCGTAGAAACACCGACAGAAGTAACAACGCAGGACAATACAACATCGCCTATCGCTTATAGAATAGTAGGGGTATCGGTGAAAGGAACTTATGGAGAACCGGCAACTTCAAGCAATCAAGGTTTCGTTATTACAACCATGCAGAGCGGAACTAAATATTACTTGAATACGCAAGGAAAATTCAGTTCAACAGAACCAACAGTTTGGAAAGTTGAAAATGAACGTATAAAGAGCGGAAACTATTATCTTAATTTTGAAAAAAAGACGAAGTATAACAATCAGGATGATTATGTTGTTACAACAACAACACGACCTCTTAATGAATTCAATATAGATAATAACGGACATATTTATTATAGAAGTGGTGGTATTAGGCATTACCTATGTGCTACGACTGGTATTAATGATCCTACTTTTGAAAATAGTACTACCGGCGCATGTCTTAGAGAATTTATTAAGCAACCGGCATTTACACCTCATGATTACACCTTAAAAGTGTATGACAAGACAGGAACGACGGTACTAAAAGAAATGAATATAAGCAGCTCTAATAAGAACGAAACATTCAAAGTAGAAGGTTTGAACAACGATGCCGTTAAACTTGAAGTGTCCGGTTTGCCTGAAAATGAGAGAGCATTGGTTACTGTAAACTTGATATTGGAATCTCTTAACCCTTATATCAACCGCCTTAATCTTGTTTGTCAGGAAAAGACCGGTCACGGAAGAAAGATTCAGCAGCAGTTCACCGCAAATGATTTTGCAGTGCGAGGAGGTAAGTTCATATTCTATGTTCCGGAAGATTTCAACACTCCGTGTAAGATAACTTTCACCGACCTTTTCAGCAACTACGGTGATGAAACATATTATAATGGAATTACACAAGGACATCACGGACGTTACAGCCTTGTTAAATCTCCTTATTGGGACAATAATCAGAACCTCTATGCTACGTCTTATGACCCCAATGCAAGCTA
The DNA here is from genome assembly GCA_937880835.1 of uncultured Prevotella sp. GTDB lineage: Bacteria > Bacteroidota > Bacteroidia > Bacteroidales > Bacteroidaceae > Prevotella. The sequence goes on from CALGRN010000019.1 coordinate 4,315, forward strand.
TGAAACTAAAATCCATACAGATGTAAGCGGAACAAAAGCGTTCCGTTTCAACAACGCAGATCAGCTGAGCAATACAAGCGGTTCTACAACTACGGGGCATTATCAGGAATATCCGTTTACACTTCAAAAGTATGCAGAAGCAGGCGGAAATTTTGTAGAAGTAGAGATTGATAATAACCAAACAAAACAGTCCTATCTCTTCACTTGCGACGAGACACGCTACAACATAGCTCCTACAACGGCTTCCGAACACCGCTACTATGCTTATTATCTCATGGATATAGAGCTGAACAAGAAGACTTATACGCCGATAGTGGAATGGACAAAGGTATATGAAGGAAACCAGACTTGCTATAACAAGACAGGAAAAGAGGATATAAGCAAAGACCAATGGGGCTTGAAACTGAAAACAACTGAAGCTTCACCAGAAGGTCAGTATGGTTATCTTACATTGAATCAGGTTAGAAACTTGATTGAAACTAATGATAAACAGATAACCAAAGACCAGATTTTGTATGTTGACGGAAGTGAATTGCTCGAACTTGTTACAGAGGAAGCGCAATCTTCTACAAGCACTGACGGACTTGAAAACTTGCGTTTGGAACTTGGAAGCAACGCATTGATATACTTGCCAAAGGGTTCAACATACAACAAAGACAACTTCGCATACAAGACAGAAAGCGGATTCCAAGCTTGTAACAATATTATATTGACTGACAAAAAACCGTTCTTTGCTCCTTATGAAATTAAGGTAGATGCTGCAAACAAGGCAGTATATACACGTCAGATAACATGGCAGGCTAACGGTAAAGTGACAAATGCAACGCTCATACTTCCTTATGCGCTGAAAGTAGATGCTACCGGATTGCACACCAATCAGGATGATAATTGCAGCTTTAAGTTGCACAAGATGAACGCAACAAACTGTCTTTCTATCAGCGGAGCGGAAGATGCACAGGCTAAGAACTATTTCGGAAACATAACAATGGACGGAGGTGCTATCACTGTTGCGAAAGCTAATTGTCCTTATATAGTAGAGGTAATATCAGCTCCAACGGAAGAAAACAAATCGTTTGTTGCAGAACAGAAAGGTGCTACAATCGTTGCAACAACAACCGCAAACGGTATGAAACCGGATTACACTTTCGACGGTGAGACTGCTTCCGGAAGCATAGACGGAAACACTTATACGTTTGTTAATCATGGTTCTTTCACCGGTAAGAAACTTGACAAGAAGGTAGGTTACTTCTATTTCGCTAAAAATATGTTCCTTAACTCAAAGAATTTGAGAGAACAACTTACACATCTCATAGTATATCCGTTCCGCTCTTATTACACATATACAGGCAATGGAAAGCTTAACTCTATGGAAATAGTCTATGGAGAGAATACAGAGGTGACAGACGGTATAACCGAAACGGAGACTCAACCGGACATGGTGATAGCGGCAGGTGTAGGAACAATAACGGTAAGCACTACTGTTGACAACAATATCTCTATACGCAACTTGAACGGTATGTGTGTTAAAGCAGCCAAACTGAATGCAGGCGAAACAAAGACTTTTGACATACAGGCAGGTATATACATTATCAATGGAGTGAAGATAATCGTTAAATAAAGGAGGATTATATTATGAAAATGATATATATAAAACCACAGACAGAGACATTGAATGTAGATTCGCAACTGCATATTATGGAAGGTAGTTGGAATGATCATGCCGACGGAAAGGAAGGTATGTTCGATGAAGAAGATTTTGACATTGAAGAAGAAACCACACAAGAAAATAAAGATCTTTGGAACTATTAAAACCACTAAAAGACAAACCGAGAGGGGTATGCGAATAAACGCATACCTCTCTTTTTTATTATTAATAAGTTAACGTGAGTTCGACGAATTATAATTCGTTTGATAATTTGATGAATAACGAGTTTTTTATAACTTTAAATTATTAATTAATCCGAATTCTGTTAATTCAATCCAATAGATTTAAGTATAACCGTTACAATCAGCATGTAGGGACAGACCATGTGTCTGTACGATAACCAACAGGCATACACATTCAATCTTGTTAAATACAAACAGGCACGTGGTAATACGGACACGCACAGGGCGCGTCCCCCACATGTAGGATATAATATAACCGTTACAATCCACACGTAGGGACAGACCAAGTGTCTGTCCAAAAAATATATAACAACACTAATTCGTATAGGTATGGCAACAAGAAACTTTTTGCAAGACAAAAAGGGAAATAAAACAATAAGCGATATTCATCAAGTTATCCGATAATTATAATTCGGCGAACTAATGTTATTTAATATTCAACATAAGAAGCAATCTTCCATAAAATGATGCGACATGATAATTACAAATCATATCATTGCAAAACACGATTTATCCGTCCTAATCATTGTCATACATATGCGGAAGGTTCTTCAACTCCTGATAAGTTCTGTTTATGTCATCCCACGTTATTTCAAAATTCTTGTCTATAACACGCGGATTGTCAGCCAAAGAATGTGCTATAAGCCAATCGTAAGTTTTCTGCAAATAGAACAATCTCGCAAGAATGCCGTGCGAACCACCCTTCAACCAGTCATAACGCAAGAGTTTGTCCATTCCTTTCTCTTTAAGACTGTTTACGATTTTCTTCGATTGGCTTATCGACACCGCACGATCTGACGTACCATGCATAATCCAAAGCGGAACTTTTCCCAATCCTTCTATATTATTCAACGAGCAGCCTCCGCACAATGCCATTGCAGCCGCAATCTTTTCAGGATATTTACCCACAAAATCAAGCGTGCCGTATCCGCCGAGACTCATGCCCAACACATATACCCTTGTGGTATCAACCTTATAGTTTGCCTTTGCCCATTCCAATATTTCGTTCAACTTATCGGGTTTCCAAGCACCTCCCGGATTTTGCGGAGCAATAACAAATGTAGGAATAATCTTGCCTTTTTCTATTGCGTCCAACACTCCGTATCTGCGCACACGGTTCATGTTGTTGCCGCAAAGACTTGCTCCGTGAAGGAATATTATGAGCGGCAACTGATGATTGTCTTCAATATATTCATCGGGAACATACATCCAGAAATTATAACCATTGGGTATTACTCCTCTGTTCTCGTTGAACGTACCCGGCGGAGTTATCTGTGCATTTGCACTAAGGAATGCAACGATGCTGATTATTATGATTATCGTTTTTTTCATTTTTATGCCATAAAATCAAAGTGCTTCGCATTCTGAAAGCCAAATTGCGCTCGATGCATCGCTCGGCATTCGCCAATCGCCGCGCGGACTAAGGCTGACGCTTCCAACCTTCGTGCCGTCAGGCAAGCATGAACGTTTGAACTGCTGTGAGAAGAAACGACGCACAAAAACAGTAAGCCATTTCTTTATAACATCGTCATCATACTTTCCGTTAAATGCTTTTTTAGCCAAAAGGAATATCTTGCTTGGACGAAAACCGAAGCGAAGCATATAATAAAGAAAGAAATCATGCAACTCGTAAGGACCGACAATGTCTTCTGTCTTTTGTTTAATATCGCCGCTTTCTTCGGCAGGAATGAGTTCCGGACTTATCGGGGTGTCAATAATATCCATTAGTGTGGCACAAGATTTATCGTCCAATTCGTTATTTGCCACAAAATTTATCAGATGCTTTATCAATGTTTTCGGAATGCCTACATTCACTCCGTACATACTCATATGGTCGCCGTTATATGTAGCCCAGCCCAAAGCAAGTTCGCTTAAATCGCCCGTGCCTACGACAATCGCACCCAATTTGTTGCTAAGATCCATCAGTATTTGAGTACGTTCTCTTGCTTGTGAATTTTCATAAGTGACATCGTGAACGGAAGAATCGTGCCCTATGTCGCTGAAATGCTGCATCACAGCAGCAGATATATTTATTTCCTCGACAGTCACGTCAAGGCTTTTCATCAGGCTTACGGCATTGTTGTACGTGCGATCTGTTGTTCCGAAACCGGGCATAGTCACACCTATTATCCCCTTTCGGCTCAATCCTAACTTGTCGAAAGTTTTAACACAAACAAGCAGAGCAAGTGTTGAATCAGCTCCTCCGCTGATTCCTAACACAACTTTATTGCAGGAAGTGTGCAACAGACGTTTTGCAAGTCCTGCAACCTGAATATTGAATACATCTTCACAACTTTTATCCATATCTCGCATTTTCGGTACGAACGGAAAAGGATTTACATCTCGCATTATCTCGAAAGGATGCTGACGAACAGCTTTACAGTCTGTGATTCGGGCAGAATATTGCGATAATGCAACAGTATTGCGCAGTTCCGAACGTTGAGCATTTACATACGTGCTGTTTGTACGTCGTTCCGAACGCAATCTCTCTATGTCTATTTGAGCGACTGTTAATTGTGGCTCGAAAGAAAACCTTTCGCCCTCTTTCAACAGCATTCCATTCTCAAAAACGAGCATATTGCCTCCATAAACAACATCCTGAGTGCTTTCTCCAAATCCGCAACCACTGTAAACATATCCTGTTATTGTTCGCGCGCTTTGTTGAGCAAGCAGACTCTTCAAGTAATCGTGCTTTCCTATAAGTTCGTCACTTGCAGAAAGATTGAATATTATGTCTGCTCCTTCAAGACATAAGCGATTGCTTGGCGGTGTGGGCGCCCATACATCTTCACATATCTCAACGCCGAATACAGCTCCGTCACTTGTTCTGAACAACTGAGGTACAGAAGAAACCAACACCTTATTACCTGCAAAATCAATCTCCGTAGGGTTCAAGTCCAGAGATGATGCAAACCATCTTTTTACTCCATCTGATTCAGCAAATGAAGCGGGAATAAAGAGTTATGAATTTTC
>CALGRN010000020.1 GCA_937880835.1 uncultured Prevotella sp.
CACCGAAAGGCAGACTGGCAGCCGAGATTAATAAAACGTTCGGCAGTTTCGATGAATTCAAGAAGCAGTTTGCAGCCGCAGCGACATCTGTTTTCGGCTCGGGGTGGGCATGGCTCTCGCAAGATAAACAAGGAAAACTGGTGATAACAAAAGAGCAGAACGCCGGAAACCCATTGCGACAGGGATACAACCCCATCTTCGGGATAGACGTATGGGAACATTCTTATTATCTCGACTATCAGAACAGACGTGCAGATCACATAGCCGCAATTTGGGATATAGTGGACTGGAACATAGTGGAAAGCAGAATGAAATAAAACTTACAACAGGCAAGATGATGCTTGCCGGAAGATTGTCTGAAACATATAAAGTTAATTATTAAGTAAAACTATTCTGCTGAACAAATCAGAAAAGATATACAAAAACAAACTTAATTTATATCGCAAGCCTCCTCCCTAAGATTAGAAATCATAAAGGCAGGAGGCTTTTTAAAGCAATCAATTCAAATAAATATATGTTAGATTCAAATATTTTAAATCAAGTGAAGGCTGTGTTTGAAAATCTTGACGCGGCATTTGAACTTAAAGTTGCGCTCGACAGAAGCAACGACAGCGCAAAGGATATGAAAGTATTCGTAGATGATTTTGTATCTACATCAGACAAACTGACTGCTTCTTACAACGAAACGGATGAAGAACGACTCGAATTTACATTGCTTAAAGACGGCAAGGAAACAGGAATAAAGTTTCGCGGAATACCAAACGGGCACGAGTTTACCTCGCTTCTGCTCGCCATCCTGAATGCCGACGGCAAGGGAAAGAATCTCCCCGATGATGCGATAACACGCCGGATAGCATCGCTGAAAGGCGGAATAAGACTTCAAACCTATGTTTCGCTTACATGTACCAACTGTCCCGATGTTGTTCAGGCACTCAACGTAATGTCTCTTATCAATCCGAATATAAGCAACGAAACGATAGACGGCGCGTTGTTTCAGCAGGAAGTGTCGGCAAAAAACATTCAAGGAGTGCCTTCGGTGTTCCTTAACGGAGAGCCGTTTCATGTAGGACGTGGCGAACTTGGAGAGCTTTTGCAGAAGTTGGAAGACAAAATGGGCAGCGAAACGGATGATAATGCAGAAGAAATAGAAAGAGAATACGATGTTGTAGTGCTTGGCGGAGGTCCTGCCGGCAGTTCTGCTGCCATATATTCGGCACGTAAAGGCTTGCGGGTAGCTGTCGTCGCAGAGCGTATCGGCGGACAAGTTAAAGATACGGTAGGCATAGAAAACCTCATATCAGTAACCAAGACAACGGGCACAAAGCTTGCCGACGACTTGCGAAACCATATCCAAGACTATCCGATAGACGTTTTTGAAAACCGCAATATAACGGATGCTGATATAAAAGACAATCTTAAACGCATCAAAGTAAGAGGCGGTGAGACCTTCATTGCACCTGCATTGATTGTTGCCACAGGTGCAAGTTGGAGACGTCTGAACGTGGATGGCGAGACGGAATATATGGGACATGGAGTTCATTTCTGTCCTCATTGCGACGGACCGTTCTACAAAGACAAGGATGTAGCAGTGATTGGAGGAGGCAATTCGGGCATTGAGGCTGCGATAGATCTTGCCGGAATATGCAGAAAAGTAACCGTACTTGAATTTGCAGACACGCTTCGTGCCGATACGGTATTGCAGGAAAAGGCT
>CALGRN010000021.1 GCA_937880835.1 uncultured Prevotella sp.
CTTCGTCGTAGGGTATGTTAGGTATGGCACACAGCAAGTCCGTCAACTCTCTTTCGGCAGTCTCCAATTCGGCTTGCAGTTCTCTTTCGTTCTTTTTAAGCTCTGCCACTTTGTTCTTTATACCGTCTGCCTCGTCCTTCCTGCCGTCTTTCATCAACGCCCCTATCTGCTTTGCGAGCAGGTTAGCTTCCTGCTTGTTGCCGTCGAGCTTCTGTTGTGTTTCGCGACGATGTCTGTCCACAGAGAGCACTTTGCCGACCGCTTCGTCTGCTCCCGCAAAATGTTTCTTTTCCAAACCTTTTATAACACGCTCCGTCTCTTCTATGATGAGTTTAAGTGTAAGCATACGCCAATTATTTTTTGTTTTTCTGTTTCTTAATTGGCTGCAAATTTACAAAAAAAAAGTATGGTGTAAGAATATTTCGTATAAAATATTACGTTTCGGAGAACAAAGCTCTATGCGTATGCAATGTTAAACGATTGTTAACAGGAATAGTGACTGACAAAGTGGAAAACAGGCGCGAACAACGACTGAAAAGCGTTCCGAAACGGGGTGTTTTTCGTGCCTTTTTCGGGCGATTTCAAAGGCTCAAAAATGCGACTCTGTAACTCGCTGATAATCAACGCCTTGCAGAGTGTCAAAATTGTCTTATAAGAGAATTTAAATTGTCTTATAGGACAATTTCAAGAGTCTTATAAGACAATTTCAAGGGAATGCGCAGAAAGTTTGTTTTCCGTGCTTTCGGGCGTTGAAATGGGAGCTGAAACAATGCGCGTTTTCAGCATACTTTTTTCGACGTCCGACTGCATGTCGTGCGTTCGATGTCAGCTCAGTTTTCTAACATTGTTTAACACTTTCGGACTGAAAACATGTCGCCGCGTGCAGATATTCAACAGACAATCGCAGTCCGCACATCGCTCCGTCTATGCCATGACGGCTTTTTCTGCCATCTCAAATATAAGACCGTCTGCCAGTCCTATGCACGGCACCATTATCTCGGAAGCACCCACGCTGTCCGATACAGTAAGGAAAATCTCGGCAGCCGGTACGATAACGTCAGCTCTGTCGGGTTTAAATCCGTAGGTTTCCATGCGCTGTGCGACAGTCATGCCTGCAAGGTTGCCATGCAGTTTGCGCAGCGTCTCCACCGGCAGCCTGCTGTTTCCCTTGTCATTCTTGCGGGATATTCTGTGCAGCTTGTTGATGTTTCCACCGCTGCCAATAATCGTTATGTCCTCGTAGTCGGCAGTGGCGAGTTTCAGTTCATACCTCATCAGCTGCATGTCCTCATCCTTCACCGCGCCGTTGAGCATTCTCAGCGTACCGACATTGAACGAACGGCTGTAAAGCCTCTCTCCGTTGCAGATGAACGTTACCTCCGTGCTGCCTCCGCCTACATCGACATACAGAAAGTTGCCCTCGTTGGCTATGAGCGCGATATGGTTGTCGTATATAATCTGCGATTCCTCGTCTCCCGATATTATGTGCGTTCTTATGCCTGTCTTGCGGAAAATCTCGTCTATGATGTCTTTCCCGTTGTCGGCGTCGCGCATTGCCGACGTGGCGCAAGCTCTGTAATCTCTCACGTGGAATACCTTCATCAGCTGCCTGTACGCTTTCATCGTGCGTATGAATTCCTCCTTCTTTCCCTCGCTTATCTTTCCGTTATAGAAGACGTCCATTCCCAATCGCAGCGGAATGCGCAGGAAGAGTATCTTCTGAAATTTCAGGTTGCCGTCTTCATCTATCTCAATTCCTTTTATCAGCAGACGCGCAGCATTAGAACCGATGTCGATGGCTGCCAAGTTACAATTTTCCATTTTCAATTATTCTTTGTTATTTTCGTTTAAGTATTGCTTGTAAAGCTCCTCCTGCGAGCGGAAAGTTTCTCCGTCCTGCATGCTGTTGCTGCCTTTTGCGTCTATCCGGCGGGCATTCGTGGTATCAAGCATCAGGAAATCTATCGTTCTCAGCAAATCTTTCTGCAAATCTTCGTCATACACGGGCGTCATCACCTCTATCCTGCGCGACAGGTTGCGCGGCATCCAGTCGGCAGACCCTATGTAATATCTTGGTTTGCCTCCGTTGCAGAACACAAGAATGCGCGAATGTTCCAGATAGCGGTCAATCAGCCCCAGCGCACGTATGTTGTCGCTTATTCCTTCTACGCCCGGAATAAGCGAGCAGCTTCCGCGCACCGCAAGCTCCGTTTTCACCCCGTTCTGCGATGCCTCGTAAAGTTTGTCTATGATTTCTACATCGGTGATATGGTTGATTTTCACTTTCACCCAAGCCTCTTTCCCCTCGCATGCGTTATTAATCTCATTGTCCAGATACCTTATTATACGCTTCTTCATGGAATTAGGAGAAACCAACAGGTCTTGGAAACGAGGTTGCGAGAACGGACGGTCGATGAACTCGAACACTCTTTCAACATCGTTCACAATGCGCGGGCGCGCAGTCATCATGAGATAATCAGTATATACTCTGGCATTTCCTTCGTGGAAGTTACCCGTTCCGACGCAAGCCACGTTGCCCTTCTTCATCTCTAAGAACAGAAGTTTGGAATGAACCTTCAAACCTTCAACGCCGAATATGACATTAACGCCTTCTTCTTGCAGCTGCTTGCTCCACATTATGTTGCTCTCTTCATCGAAGCGCGCAAGCAATTCCATCACCACAGTAACCTTCTTTCCGTTTTGTGCTGCGGCAATGAGAGCTTTTATAACTTTCGACTTAGGCGACAAGCGATACAAAGTTGTCTTTATCGCCTTTACGTCTGGACGCACTGCTGCCTCACACAACAATCTTATATATCCGTCGAAACTGTGATAAGGGACATGCAGAAACCTGTCTTTCTTCCTTATCTGATCTATGAGACTTTCCTCTCCCAAGAAGCATTGCGGCGTCAAAGGTTTCCATTTAGGATAGCGCAACTCGTCATGCCCACAGTCCGGAAAGCTCATCAGGTCTTTATGGTTCTGATATCTGCGGCTCGCCAGAGAAGTGTCACGATGATGCAGATTCAGTCTGCCTTGCAGCTTCTTCAAGAGTTCCGACGGCATGTCTTTATCGTATATGAGACGCACAGCCTCCCCATGCTTACGGCTCTGGACGCCTGCTGCTATCCTTTCCATTATGCCATAATCCGACTCATTGTCTATTTCCATCTCCGCATCTTTTGTAAACTTGAAAGAATAAGCTCTGTAATTACCTTCTTTCATTCCTACGAATATCTGCGGAAGACAATATTTTATCACATCATCAAGATACATTATGTTATTTGTCGTTCCGTCGGACGGAAGTTTAACCCACCTGCCATGACTGTCATCGGGTATTCTGACAATGGCATATTTCGCCTTATCTTTATTGTCAGTATCACGTTTCTCCAC
>CALGRN010000022.1 GCA_937880835.1 uncultured Prevotella sp.
TCGGCAACACGTTCTTTCGCAGATTGTCGCAGGCTTCTTGGTGGGACTTGCAACGGCATATTTCATAATACTGAAAGCGTAAGGAACACAACAAATTGCTTGAAACGATAATGTACAGACCCGTAGAATGGTCGTCAAGCATACAAACGATAGAAAAATCAAGATTATAAACTCATTATAAAAGACATGAAACCAATAGTAAGCGTTATTATGGGCAGCACAAGCGACCTGCCGATTATGGAAAAAGCATGCAAGTTTCTCAATGATATGGAAATACCGTTCGAGGTGAATGCACTGTCAGCACACCGCACTCCCGATGCTGTGGAGGCATTCGCAAGGGGGGCGAAAGAGCGCGGAATACGCATTATAATAGCAGGTGCGGGAATGGCAGCTGCACTCCCCGGCGTTATCGCAGCATCGACAACGCTGCCTGTTATCGGCGTGCCTATCAAGGGAATGTTAGACGGATTGGACGCAATGCTGAGCATAATACAGATGCCTCCGGGCATTCCTGTGGCAACGGTAGGTGTAAACGGTGCAATGAATGCAGCTGTTCTCGCTGCCGAAATGCTTGCGATAGCCGATGAGAACATTGCAAATAAGGTGTCGGAATATAAAAAAGGATTGGGCGCAAAGATAGAAAAAGCAAACCAAGAGCTTGCCGATATAAAGGACTACAAGTATAAAACGAATTAATAAAATTATCAGGATAAGTAACGGTAATGACGGATATATTCAATTACAAAAGGCGTGATACGAGCGTGACTGATGTAGGAGGCGTGCAGATAGGGGGCAGAAACCCTATACGTGTGCAGTCTATGACAACAACGAACACCAACGACACCGATGCATCTGCGGCGCAAGCAAAGCGCATAGCAGATGCCGGCGGAGAGCTTGTACGCCTCACCACGCAGGGAAAACGAGAGGCAGAGAATTTAAGAAACATAAATGCCGCATTGCGTGCCGACGGCTATATGACTCCACTTGTGGCTGACGTGCACTTCAATGCGCGTGTTGCAGAGGTAGCAGCGTTGTATGCCGAGAAAGTAAGAATAAATCCCGGAAACTATGTTGACCCTGCACGCACTTTCAAAAACATAGAATATACCGATGAGGAATATACCAACGAGATAAAGAAAATAGAAGCGAGTCTAATCCCGTTGCTCAATATATGCAAGGAAAATCATACGGCAATACGCATCGGAGTAAATCATGGTTCGCTTTCAGACCGCATAATGAGTCGCTACGGAGATACTCCGGAGGGAATAGTGGAAAGCTGTATGGAGTTTCTGCGTATATGCAAGCGCGAGCAATTCGACGATATAGTAATATCCATAAAGGCTTCCAATACGGTGGTAATGGTGCGGTCGGTGCGTCTGTTGGTCAGCGAAATGGATAAAGAGAACATGCATTATCCGCTTCATCTTGGTGTTACTGAGGCAGGAGAAGGCGAGGACGGACGAATAAAGAGTGCTGTCGGAATAGGTGCATTGCTTGCCGACGGCATCGGAGATACCATCCGGGTGAGTCTCAGCGAAGAACCGGAGGATGAAATTCCCGTTGCTGTCGGTCTCGTTGAATATATAAACAAAAGGGCGGGACACATGCTTATACCGGGCAACGCGGCTTCCGATTTCGATTATATTTGCCCCGAACGCCGCCCGACGATTGCTGTAAAGAATATCGGCGGAGATAAAGAACCGGTGGTAATAGTATCGGAAAAGAAAGGGGAAGCAACGGTTGAACGGAATAGTTCTCAAACTCCTGCACCTGATTATATATATACAGGTAGTGAAATACCGGAGAAATCGGATGAGCAGCAGAGTTATATCGTTGACTTCGACGTATATGATAAACTTACGAATAACGATGGCAAGCGTCCCGAAAATATTTTTCCAATATTTCCATATAACGGAATGCCATTCATTTCAAGTATCGACGCAGAGATTAAATTCCTCGTTTTGCAATTCGGTGCAGCATCGGAAGAGTACATCGCATGCCTGAAAGCGCATCCCGAAGTGGTTGTTGTATGCATGAGCAATCACGCCAACAAGTTGGGAGAACAGCGTGCTTTGGTTCATGATTTGTGGGCGAACGGTATAAAAAATCCTGTGATATTCGCACAGATGTATCGCCATTCTAATGATGAAAAAAGCAAATTCCAACTCGAAGCGGCATCCGATATGGGTGCATTGATGATTGACGGACTTACAGACGGAATATGGCTTATGAATGATGGAGACATCTGTCAAGACGTTATATGCGACACTTCTTTCGGCATCTTGCAGGCAGGCAGACTGCGAACCACAAAGACCGAGTACATAAGTTGTCCCGGATGCGGACGCACGCTGTATGATCTGCGAAGCACAATATCGCGCATAAAAGCTGCGACAAGCGACATGAAGGGTCTGAAAATAGGAATAATGGGCTGCATAGTAAACGGTCCGGGCGAGATGGCAGATGCCGACTACGGTTATGTAGGCGCAGGACCGAAGCGCGTTTCTCTATACAGAAAGAAAGTCTGTGTAGAGAAAAACATACCGGAGGAAGAAGCTGTTGAGCGTCTTTTGGATTTGATAAAGAGAGATAAAGGCGATTAGATTGCTTGCGCTTGGCAAGCTACGCCGGAGAGTTATCTGCGCCTGCGGATTTTCATTGCTTGATTGTTACCCGCTTGTAAATAGTTTTTTCATTCTTATTTGTTGTTTATCTAACGGATATTCGGATAGAAACAAGGCGCATCCCTACATATTGATTATTTATATCCTGCATGTAGGGACGCGCCTTGTGCGTGTCCGAAACGCCACGTGCTTGCAAACAATTATCATGTGCCTGCAAACAATCACCACGTGGCATATCTTCTGTCGTGTTGTTATTTCTTCACCACTTTCTTGCCGTTGACGATGTATATACCTTTGGGCAAACTATCGAACGATGCGTTCATCTTCACACCTGTGAGAGTGTAGATACCTTGCTTCTTCGCTGTCATGTCATCGGTTACGGCGTCGATGTTCGTACTGCCGTTTGGTTCTATTATCACCCAGTCTGTTATCACTTTGTCGTCAGAGCCGAATAGAGAGTAGTTGGTGTTGCCGCCATCGTCTGTTATCTCTTTCCAGTATGCGCCTTCGGGTGAGGTTATGGAGCAGTTCTTGAATTCGGGCTCGTTGTTCCACATATAACAGAGGCTGCCTGCATACTCATTGACTATTGCGCCGTTGCCTTTGGCGCGCACGTTGCAGTTTTCAAACAGCCATTCTCCGGAAGCTATTCCGACGTATCCTCCCGTTGCTTCTACCGAGCAGTCCTTCACTGTTATATACCCTCTGTTTTGTATTCCCACGCTCACCTCAGCCTCCGGTGTGGCGTTCACTTTGATAGACCCGTTGCCTGTTATGGTGAGGTTCATATCTGCATAATTCAGTATGCCCGTGTTCTTTTCTACGGTGATGGTGTTATTGCCGATGAGTTTTATTATCGTGCCGTCCATACCGTTGTCGATACCGTTGCAAAGATCTGTCGAATGAATTGTTACGTTTTCGAGCGTAAGCGTATTAGTAGCAGGGTCGTAGCTTGCTTTTCCTGTCACGCCTTCGATTACGCTTAGGTCATTACAGTTTTCAGATGTCACCAGCTTGCCTGCAAGTGCGAGTCTGTACTCTTCCGCCTGCGCCGCTTGCGGCATGGCAGACATCATTGTCAACAGTGCGACGGTCGCAACCGTTGCTTTCTTGAATAGATTTTGTTTCATAAAATAAAAATTAAAAGGTTAATGATTAAAGAATTTATTTAATTGCTTTGTCTTGACACTGCCGAAAGTTCTGCACACTGCTCGTTTCTCATTATTACATTTCGACGAAACCTTCGCACAAGATATTCGTGCCTTTGCCTTCTGCGTTTCACGTGTCTTTTGCAAAGATAATGCATTCTGCTGACAACACCAAATCACGACAGAGATATTTCCTCTTGTTCCGCTGCATGCTGACAAGCAGAAGCCCCCTTTTCATGTAGGGACGCACCCTGTGCGTGTCCGAAACATTCGCATGCATCCGAAACAAACGAAATATCGGCGCGCCTGTCTATCTTAATCGTTTCTTACCACAACGATTCTCGTGAGGTCGAACAGGTTGCACGAATAGCTTTTCACTACGTTCCAATCTACCTCTTCTACATACTTCTGATAAGAGAACTGCGACTGGAAACCTATCTTTGTTGCAAACGGACTGACCAATTTCTCGAATACTGACCAAGGAGATTTAACGCCCGAGAAGTGGTTGGCAATGATTATCAAGCCGTCTTTCTTGCACACCCGGCGCACCTCTCTGATAAGTTTATCGGGGTCGGGAGTGACAGAATAAGTATAAGGAAGCGTCACGCAAGAGAATTTCTTGTCGTCGAAAGGCAGTTCCTCGCCGTTCACCTGCATGAGAGACACGTTTTCTTTCCGATTGTCGTCAATCTTTTCTTTCGCTTTTTCGAGCATCTCCTTAGATATATCCACGCCCG
>CALGRN010000023.1 GCA_937880835.1 uncultured Prevotella sp.
CATTTTGTCGAAAGCGGTTGCCTTGCATTCTCCTATTCCGTCGCCGCCGAACGCCAATGCACCTCCCGCATAAGGTATAACGGTGAAGTTACGTATGCGTGGCGCGATGAATTTATTGCCCGAATGTGTTCTGACATAAGCCCAACCATTGCCTGTTTCCGATTTCGAGCGGTCTATAACCTTGTTCCATGCAGTTGCATAGGCATCATTAGGATACTTATCAAGGTTGCGGTTGCCCACAATCATAACGCTTTCTATGTCTTTGTTTGCAGCAGACGGTCTGCATATACAGCTTATATCTTCTGTCGGCAGCAGGCTCTTATCCTCGTCCGTGATGTCTTCTTGCCACGTTTTTCCATTGTCTTTCGACGACATTATGATGCCTTCGGCGTTCATTCCGTATAGTTCGGAAGTGCTCGCACCTATCAGTTTGGTCAGTTCCGTCAGTCCTACAATCTCCCAATTTCTGCCGTTTTGCGTGCGCAGAAGCGTTTTCGACGTCAGCATATATATGTATCCTTCCATAACGGTTATATTTCCGTACGCGTCCTTGTCGAATACCATGTTGATGTCAGGAGTGAGATTTTGCCAGCTGTTGCCGTCTGTTGAAGAATATACTGATGTTACCGTTCCCTCCGTTCCGAATAGAAACATCTCGCCGTTGTTATACAAAGCTCTCATTGCTTTCATTCCTGCAAAATCGCTGTTTTGCGGCATTCGATGCCATTGAAATGAGTCTGCAAGCTCCGTATGTACGTTAACCTTTATGAGATATTTGCGCGATGCAGTTCCGTCGGTTGAGTTTACGATGAACGTTCGCGGTTTTGTAAAGTCTATAGAGTCTTCTTCTTGATATAGCTTTGCCGAGTCGTTGTTGACTGAAATCTGCGATATCAGACCGCTGTTTTTGCTTGATATTTTGCATACAACGCGCGAAACATCGGTCTTATAAGGCAGCGAATCGGCGTTGTAAATAATATTATTAAGCTGGTCTATATTAAATTTGTATGCGCTGCCTGTCACTTTAACCGTATATACGGTATCTTTCCCGGCAGTTGTCTTTGCATGTACTGTGCGTTTAAGGTTTCCGATAGAGAACGCCGTAATGGCAGCATCGTTATAATAGTTTATGTCCGTCTCGTTATCTTTCAGACAGGAAGACAATACGAATGTTGCCGATAACAACAATATGAAATGTGATATTTTCATTCTCATTAGTAACTAATAATTGAATTTAGCTGCAAATTTAATCAGAATTCCTTAAATAGCGAGATTTTTTAATGCTTTATTATATAAAATGTTGATTAAAAGCATGTTTTTTAAGTTTGTTTTAGACAGCAGACTGTATTTTTGCAGATAAAACGCCAGAAAGCTTTACGAAAGGGGCTAAAACATGGCAATGAATATAAAAACAAAACATGACAACCTTCTTTTTATGCTCAAACCATGCCCTACAAGCATTGCCGTGATATTGCGGACACTGCGAAAACGCGTCTCTGCATCGGTCTCGAAACATGCCGGAAAACATTGTTCGGCAATCAGAAAAACATTTACCTGCAAAGCATTTTCGCAACTAATGATTTTTCGGATTTCAAATCAAGGATAACAATCGTATTGTTTTTGCTTTTCAAAAGTTATCCTTTTGCACTCTAAAACAATAGCTTTTACACTGCAAAACAATAACTTTCGGAATGCAAAAGGATTGCTTTTGAAAATTGCCATAAAAACAACTGCAATCCGTAACAAACATTTCTGCGCTGTTACCGATATTCTATGGCATTAACACCGTGTATATACCACACTGTTAATATATATAAAAAACATAG
>CALGRN010000024.1 GCA_937880835.1 uncultured Prevotella sp.
GGCATCATACGCACGCCGCTCGAACCTGATGTTACATTTTCCGACGACCCTTTGCGCATGTTGCGTTGCATAAGATTTGCCACACAGCTCAACTTTTTCATAGAAGATGAAACCTTCGAGGCTCTCGAACGCAATGCCGAACGCATAAAGATAATAAGCGGAGAACGTATTTCAGACGAGATAAACAAGATAATGATGACTCCGACACCAAGCAAAGGGTTTGTTGACTTGTACAGATGCGGATTGCTTAATATCATAATGCCGGAACTGGTTGCGCTCGATATAGTGGAAAAAAGGAACGGACGCGCGCATAAGAACAATTTCTTTCATACGCTCGAAGTGCTTGACAACATCTGCAAGCACACCGATAATCTGTGGTTGCGGTGGGCAGCTTTGCTTCACGATATAGGCAAATCGAAGAGCAAACGTTGGGATAATATCGCGGGATGGACATTCCGTAATCATAATATAATAGGTGCAAAGCTCGTCCCGATTATATTCAGACGCATGAAACTTCCTATGGATTTCAAGATGAAGTATGTGCAGAAAATGGTGGATTTGCACATGCGTCCGATTGTAATAGCTGACGAAGAAGTTACCGACAGTGCAGTGCGCAGACTTCTGAATGATGCAGGTGAAGATATTGATGACCTAATGATGTTGTGCGAAGCCGATATAACAAGCAAGAATGCTGTGCGAAAACAACACTTTCTTGAAAACTTTCGCATCGTAAGAGAGAAACTTTCTGATTTGAAAGAGAAAGATTATAAGCGCATGTTGCAACCATGCATAGACGGCAACGAAATAATGGAAATGTTCAATCTTAAACCAAGTCGCGAAGTGGGTATGTTGAAGCAATATCTTAAAGATGCGGTATTGGACAATAATGTCGTTAACGAACGAGAACCGTTAATGCAACTTCTTATGGAAAAAGCAAAGAAAATGGGATTGGTGTAACATAATTTTCGCATAATAATGTATTCTTACCAAAAACTCTAAATACGAAATAATTATTGTTAAAAGTATAGATGCAGAGTAACGAAATTCTGATAAATTGAGTACTTTTGCAGTGCGAAAACTTAATAAAGGGTTATGAGTTTTCAAGCGAAATCATTTAGAGTTTTTTAAAACTTTATGGAAAGTGTGGCAAATCTTTATTGGATGAATAGTTTTTGTTAATTGTCTTTATTGCCGTGTTTGCACTGTCAAGTTGCAAAAGAGGCAATATGAATTTTGGTGACAACGAGTATCCTGTGGTAACCGTTGGTACAAGTAATGCAGAGTTACAGACTACTTATCCTGCTGTGATAAAAGGTATTCAAGATGTAGAGATACGCCCGAAAGTATCCGGATTTATCACGAAAGTGAATGTTCAAGAGGGACAGACCGTTAAAGCGGGACAACTTTTGTTTGTCATAGACAACACAACATATCGGGCACAAGTTCGTCAGGCACAGGCTGCTGTCAATTCTGCGAAAGCACAAATGAACACAGCAAGACTTACTTACGAAAACAGCAAGCAACTGTTTAAGAACAACATAATAGGACAATATGAACTTCAAACCGCTCAAAATCAGTTTGAAACAGCACAGGCACAAGTATCGCAAGCACAGGCTAATCTTGCTTCCGCAAGAGAAATGCTCAGCTTCTGTTATGTGAAAAGTCCGGCAAATGGAATTGTCGGAAACATTCCTTTCAAAACAGGTGCGCTCGTAAGTGCAACAAGTCAGCAGCCGCTTACTACGGTTTCAAACATAAGCACAATGGAAATATATTTCTCAATGACAGAGAAAGACATACTTAATATGACCAAGACATCGGGCGGTATAAAATCTGCAATATCACAATATCCGCCGGTAAAGCTCCAACTTTCCGACGGAACGATATACAACCACGAAGGAACAGTGGTGAAAGTAAGTGGTATAATAGACCAGGCAACAGGCTCTGTGTCGGTAATTGCGCGTTTTCCTAATCCTGAACATTTGTTGAAAAGCGGTGGTTCTGGTACGATAGTAGTTCCTCGTTCAAACAGCAATGCAGTGATAATACCGCAGGAGACGGCAGTAGAAGTTCAGGACAAAATATTCGTTTACGTATTGGGTGCTAAGAATAAGGTAAAATACACCGAGATAACAGTTGAGCCTAATAACGACGGCAAAAACTATATCGTCACAAGCGGAATAAAATCCGGCGATAAGATTGTTACGAAAGGAATAACCAAACTTGCCGACGGTATGGAAATAAAACCTATAACCGAAGCTCAATATGAAAAGAAAATAAAGGATGCGGCAAAACTCGGCGAGATACAAGGTGACTATGGGAAAATGAAAGAGGCATTCAAATAAGAAATGTTAAGTACAGAAACAGTCATCTTGTTTCTGTACTGATGTAATTAAAATATCTCAAATTTAAGAATATGACATTTACAAATTTCATAAAACGCCCGGTGCTTTCTACTGTCATTTCAGTAGTGATTGTCATTCTGGGATTCATAGGTTTGGCTACTCTTCCGATAGAACAGTATCCGGATATTGCACCGCCAACTGTGGTTGTTATGACATCATACACCGGTGCTGATGCCGAAACGGTAAAAAACTCAGTGCTTGCGCCACTCGAAGAGAGTATCAACGGTGTGGAGAATATGACATATATGACTTCTTCGGCAAGCAATGCCGGCATGGCACAGATACAGATATACTTCAAACAAGGCACAAATGCGGATATGTGTGCGGTTAATGTTCAGAACCGAGTGTCGCAGGCTTTGGGATTACTTCCTGCCGAAGTGACACGTGTGGGTGTCACAGTGACCAAACGACAGTCATCACAAGTGCTTATGTACACCATTACATCTGAGGACGGTAAATACGATGATGAGTTTCTCACTAATTATAATGCCATCAATATTATACCTGCGCTGAAACGCGTTCAAGGTGTAGGTGACATCATGAATCCCGGTATGAAGACCTATGCAATGCGAATATGGCTCAAACCGGATGTAATGAAGCAATACGGACTTATGCCAACCGACATATCGGCAGCATTGGCAGAACAGAACATTGAGGCTGCTCCGGGTTCATTTGGCGAGCAGAGCAATATGGCATACGAGTATGTAATGAGATATAAAGGACGTCTTAAAACTGCTGAGGAGTTTGGAAACATAATATTGACAAGCACGCAGACAGGACAGACCTTGAAACTGAAAGATGTTGCAAAAGTAGAGCTCGGAGGACTTCAATACAGCGTTTCTATGCGCAATAACAACAATCCTTCCGTAATGGGTATGATACAACAGGCGGCAGGTTCTAATGCTAACGAGATTGCAAAAGCAGTGAAAGCCGAACTTGAATCGCAAGCAAAGAATTTCCCTCCGGGTATGATTTACAAGATAAACTATGATGTTACGGAGTTCCTTTATGCTTCAATAGAAGAGGTGGTAAAGACACTTGTCATAACGCTTTTGCTTGTATTCTTTGTTGTTTACTTCTTCTTGCAGGACATACGTTCAACGTTCATTCCGTTGATAGCAGTGCCGGTTTCACTTATTGGTACATTCTTCTTCCTGCAACTGTTCGGCTTTTCAATCAACCTGCTGACGCTTTCGGCACTATTGCTTGCCATAGCCATTGTGGTGGACGATGCCATAGTTGTGGTAGAAGCTGTGCATGCAAAACTCGACTTGGGCTATAAGAGTGCTCTTACGGCATCAATAGACGCAATGAATGAAATATCCGGAGCAATCATCTCCATAACACTCGTTATGGCATCGGTATTCGTTCCAGTGTCTTTCTTGGGTGGAACATCAGGTACGTTCTATCGAGAATTCGGTGTTACAATGGCTATATCAATTTTTATTTCAGCCCTTACGCCCTCACATTGTCACCTGCTCTTTGTGCAATATTCCTAAAACCGAAAAACGAAGACGGCACAGAACGCAAGATGAGCAGAATAGATAGATTTCATGCTTCATTCAACACGAGCTATGACAAGATACTCGGAAAGTATAAGAATGGTGTTGAGAAAATAATAAAGAAGCCTGTTCTGACAACAATTCTTGTAGTAGTAGGTATTGCCGGATTGTTAGTTACGATGAAAACTACGAAGACCGGTCTTGTGCCTGATGAGGATACGGGAACGCTGTTCTGTACGATTTCAATGCCTCCGGGTACAAGTGCTGCACGTACACAAGAGGTTATAGACAAGATAGATGCAATGCTTGCATCAAATCCCGCTATACAGAATCGTGAACAATTGCAAGGATATAACTTCATTGCAGGTCAAGGTTCGGATCAAGCGACATTTATTATAAAGCTTAAACCATTTGAAGAACGTAATCTCGCGCAGAGTTCAATGGCAGTCTTGGGTATGATATACAAACAAACTGCAACAATAAAAGATGCTCAAATAATAGCTTTTCCACCGCCAATGATACCGGGTTTCTCGGCAAACAGCGGACTTTCAATAGTTATGCAGGATAAAACGGGCGGAGATTTGAATAAGTTCTTTAATGTAACGAAAGAATATCTTGCAGCATTGAACAAGCGTCCGGAAATACAAATGGCGCAAACTTCATACAATCCTAACTATCCGCAATATATGATAGACGTGGATGTTGCCAAGTGTAAGCAGGCAGGGATATCTCCTTCAGTTGTACTCGGAACGCTTCAAGGTTACTATGGAGGATTGTATTCATCCAACTTTAATGCTTATGGAAAGTTGTACCGAGTGATGATACAAGGTGATGTAGAAAGTCGTGAGCGTCCGGATGGATTGAACAGTATATTCGTAAGAACTGCTTCGGGAATGGCTCCCGTAAACGAGTTCTGCACAATGAAACGTGTATATGGACCGTCAAACATTAACCGTTTCAATATGTTCACAAGTATGAACGTTACTGCAACCGTAAATGAAGGATACTCTACGGGAGAGGCTATAAAGGCTGTTGAAGAGGTCGCGAAAGACTATCTGCCACAAGGATATACATACGAGTTTTCCGGTCTGACACGTTCGGAGCAGGAATCAAGCAATGCCACCGCGTTGATATTCGCACTTTGTATTGTTTTCGTATATCTTATTCTGGCAGCGCAGTATGAGAGTTACATATTGCCTTTATCGGTAATACTTTCTATTCCTTTCGGACTTGCAGGTGCATTCTTGTTCACTCAGCTATTCGGACATAACAATGATATCTATATGCAGATATCGCTTATTATGTTAATAGGACTTCTTGCGAAGAATGCCATACTTATTGTGCAATTCGCACTTGAACGTCGTAATACCGGTATGGCTATAACATGGTCTGCCATTCTTGGTGCAGGTGCGCGTCTGCGTCCTATACTTATGACTTCGCTTGCTATGATTATTGGACTTCTGCCGATGATGTTTGCAATGGGAGTAGGAAAGAACGGAAACCAAACTCTTGGTGCAGCTGCTGTCGGCGGTATGCTTATCGGTACGTTATGTCAAGTATTTGTTGTGCCGGCTTTGTTTGTGATATTCCAGTCTTTGCAAGAGAAAATTAAGCCAATAGTATTTGAAGATGAAGAGAATGCCGATGTTGAGCGCGAATTGGAGCAGTATGCCAATGGTCGTATTGAAGAATATAAATTAGAGGAATAACAGTTATGAAGAATTTGAATATAATAGTTATAGGGCTTGCAGCTATAGTCCTGACCGGCTGTAAGAGCCTTTATGGAAAATACGAACGTCCCGACATAAACACTTCGGGTATAATACGTGACGCGGTTTCCATTTCTGATACGTTGGCAGTCAGCGATACTTTGAGCTTTGGTAATCTGGCTTGGCGCAGTGTTTTTACTGATCCGCAGTTGCAGTTGCTGATAGAACAAGGTCTTTCCAATAACCCTGACTTGCTCAATGCAGCATTAAATATCGATATGGCAGAAGCACAACTTAAAGCTTCAAAATTGTCTTTTCTGCCTTCTTTCAGCTTTTCTCCACAGGGAACAATAGCCTCTTGGGACGGCAACAAAGCCACACAGACCTATTCGTTACCTATAAATGCAAGCTGGAATGTAGATATTTTCGGAAATCTTCTGTCTCAAAAGAGATCATCGCAGATGACCCTTTTGCAGACAAGAGACTATCAAGTGGCTGTGCAGACAAAGCTTATAGCCAACATAGCGAATATGTACTATACTCTGCTTATGCTTGACAAACAGCTCGAGATAGTGGATGATATGGAGAAACTCACGAAAGAAACGTGGGAGCTTATGAAGATACAGAAAGACCTAAAAAGAGGTATTCGCTCTACGGCTGTGCAAAGTGCGGAGGCTAACTATTATTCCACACAGACTCAAAAGACCGATATAGCAAGGCAGATACGAGAGACTGAAAATTCTCTTTCGCTGATATTGGGACAGCAGGCACAATATATAAAGCGCGGAAAGATGGAGGAACAGAGCCTGCCGTCCAACTTTTCTACCGGTATCGGAATACAACTTCTCAACAATCGTGCTGACGTTCATGCAGCCGAAATGGCTCTCGCACAGTGTTTCTACGACGTTAAGACAGCCCGTTCTCGTTTCTATCCGTCACTTAATATAAATGCATCGGGAGCGTTTACTAACAGTGGTGGCGGTATGATTGTAAATCCGGGAAAGTTTCTTTTGTCTGCTGTCGGAAGTCTTGTGCAACCCATTTTCCAGAACGGAAAGCTGATTGCAGGACTCAAAGTTGCTCAGGCTCAATACGAGCAGGCTTACAATAATTGGCAGAATTCAGTGTTTGCTGCCGGTAGTGAGGTTAGCAATGCTTTGGTACTTTATAACTCATCTGCCGAAAAAAGCAGAATAGAGGAAAAGCAGATAGAAGTTCTTAAAAAGAATGTGGATGACACCAAACTGCTGCTTAACAGTGCAGGAAGCACTTATCTTGAAGTTATAACGGCACAGCAAACATTGCTCAACGCCGAGCTTTCCAAGATTGTTGACGATTTCAACAAGATGCAGGCAGTTGTTAATCTATACTACGCATTGGGCGGAGGAGCAAAGTGAGCATTGTGCGCAAACTCCGTTATGCGCTATAAGCAATGAAATATATTGAATAAAGTAATTTAAAAGAAAGACAT
>CALGRN010000025.1 GCA_937880835.1 uncultured Prevotella sp.
TTTGATAAACACTGCTATACCCATGCTCTTCGCATACGGCAGATATAAAGGCTCGGAAAAACTGTGCAACCGCGCGTTTGAATTTCTCGAAGAGCTGAAAAAGGAAGATAACAAGATCATAAGAATGTGGCAACAGTGCGGACTGGAAGTAAATAACGCCGGCGATAGTCAGGCTCTCATACAGTTGAAAAAGCAATATTGCGACAGAAAAGAATGTCTGCGATGCAGAATAGGATATGAATATCTGAAAAGGAACAAAGGGTTCTGAAATGCGAACGGGCATGAACAAACATCCGACAGCAAAAAGATTAAAGTAAAAAGACAATGAGATATATCTTTGAAACCGAAATGGAAGTCCGCGATTATGAATGCGATATAGAAGGAATAGTAAACAATGCGAATTATCTCCACTATACGGAGCATACGCGACATCTGTTCCTGCGCAGCAGAGGTTTAAGCTTTGCGCAGATGCACGAGAAAGGTATTGACGCCGTAGTTGCACGAATGAACTTGCAGTTTAAAACCCCTTTGCGATGCGATGACCGTTTCGTTTCGCGCTTGGGACTTAGAAAAGAAGGATTGAGATATGTGTTCAATCAAGACATATACAGAGCTTCTGACGACAAACTCTGTTTCAGAAGCGTAGTGGAATTGGTATGCACGATAAACGGAAAGCTCGGTAACAGCGAAGAATATGACCGCGCTTTGCTTACGGATATTTGAATAAAACGGCACAATGGAACAGCAGGAAATACTTGATACGATGATTCTGACGAGACTGAACCGCTTCAATCTCTCGGAATTGCTTTTACTTTATCGCAGAATGGGGAGTGCAACGGAGATAATGTTGCACAGAAACGACATACGCGAAGTGTTGCCGGATTGTTCCAAGAGATTGTCGGACAGTCTCAAAGACATATCCGAAGCGAGCAGAAGAGCAGAGGTTGAGTTGGAATACGACATTAAAAACGGCATACAACCGCTTTGCATGAACGATGCGAAATATCCGCAACGGCTGAAAGAATGTGATGATGCGCCGATAATGCTTTACTACAAAGGCAGTGCTGATCTTAACAAGTTGCGCATCATAAGTGTTGTGGGCACACGCCATTGCACTGCCTACGGACAGGATTTGATACGCAGTTTTACGTCAGAACTGCGCCGGTATTGCGACAATGTGCTTGTTGTGAGCGGGCTTGCTTATGGAGTTGACATAAGCGCACATCGCAATGCGCTGCAAAACGGATATGATACCGTTGCCGTTCTTGCACACGGTTTGGATGATTTATATCCTCCGCGACATCGTGATACGGCAGATAAGATGTTGCGACAGGGCGGACTTCTTACGGAGTTTATGACGATGACGAATGCCGACAAGATGAATTTCGTGAGACGAAACCGTATCGTTGCCGGGATGGCAGATGCCTGTCTGTTGGTAGAATCGGCTGATCATGGAGGCGGATTGATAACTGCCGGCATCGCAAGAAGCTATAACCGAGATGTCTTTACCTTTCCCGGACGCGTGGGAGATGCTTATTCTGAGGGTTGCAACAACCTTATACGTGACAACGGTGCGGCTCTTGTTACGAGTGCAAAGGACTTCGTTCATGCGATGGGGTGGGAGCAAGATGCACGTCTGGCAAAGGCTCATGAGAGCGGAATAGAACGGCAGTTGTTTCCCGATTTGAATGCTGATGAACAGCTTGTTGTAGATATTCTGAATAAGAAAAACGACTTGCAGATTAACATGATTGCCGTTCAGACCTCTGTT
>CALGRN010000026.1 GCA_937880835.1 uncultured Prevotella sp.
CAAAGGACTGTAGATACACAGCTTGCTTTGTTCTGAATTCGTCGAACTCACGTTATTTATATGTCTATTCGTTATACCATATTTATTCGCGATTGTTTTTCTCTACTTTCCTTTTTGTTTCATACATGATATAAAAACTTACTTTTTTATTTTTAACTGTTATCAAGGCACTTGTAGTTTTTCTTTCTTATTTTTGTCGTTTTTTGCTTTCTGATATTCTTCTTTCTATGACATCCTTAATGTTTTCTTCTTTTTTCAATCCCAATTTCTTGCGAATATGTCCTCTGTGCGCATTCACGTTGTTGTCTGTTTTGTTCAGAAGCATTCCTATGTCCGATAGTTTTTTGTCCATCATTATCAGTCTGCACACTTCCAATTCCGATGGCGACAACTCCGGACATACCTTTGCTATGATTTCTAACTTTGCATTTTTATCTTTGTTATACATAGTTACTGCGTTCACAATATTCCTCTGTGAGCGTTTGTCAAACATTCCGAACATTTCATCAACGTCTTCAATTGTAGCATTGTCGTTATTACACAGTTTTACATAAGCTTTTATCTGATCTTTATTAAGCCTCAGTATGTGCATGATTTCCAATTCTTCTTTTTTATAGTTTAGATTTTCCTGCTCTATAATATTTACGTCTTTCACAATTATTTCTCCCAAAACACGCGTTGTCGTTTGTATGAAAACGAACAAGAGAAACAAGTTCTGCATGATGTAACTTTGAGATATCAACGTGCATAAAATGTAAGTTGAAAGGCTTACACTCATTATTAAGAACGGAAGTTTTCTTATATATGCTATTATAGCTATGAACGATATGAGAACTGAAATGGTTTGATTTGCAATGATGAGATGTATATTGTAGTTTGTCGGAACGGTTGATAAGAAAATCATCTTAACTGATAAAAGCAGCTGTGAACCTATACTATAAATGATGAAAGCCCTTTCAAGGCTTATTTTCTTATATAAAAACAGAATGAAAGGAATAAGACATAAAAACCAATGAGCAGCATTGAAATAGCGTATGATGATTTCCGTAGAACCGGCAAAACCAATAATATTAAACGGAATTAAAAACAAAGCAGTCAATGATGATAGAATGAATGCGAGAAATCTCTGTTTTTCTATGCGTGTATTACTATAACTCGCAAATAACATCGAAAACATTTCCACTGCTTCTTTTATAAATTTGTTCATGTCTTTATTTCTTATTTATTTTATTATTTTATCTGTTTATCCCAAGCTAAAACAGCCGCAATGCCCCCTGACACAGAAGAATTCCTACTCTTTTATGGTTTTTTATGGTGCAAAATTAAATAAAATATTTTATTTTATGGTAATTTATTATATGTTTATTTTTGCAGGTAATTGTTTTGTTTTTAACTTTGCATCATCAAACATTAACATATGTATAATATCGCAAATACATGAAAAATATTCTTACTTAATAATATATATAATTTAAAAATGATTTTTTACAAAATGAAAAAAATGATGAAAGTCTCCAAAAAGATGATTTTCAGTATTCTAATTCTGTTTCCGTTCCTTGCCGATGCACAGACTCCGCAAGTCAATATTCAAAGATATTGGAAAGGAAATGTTATCGATAATGTCATAAATAATCCTAATTCTGAAATGAATACGGTTTATTTATACAATGTAGGAACGCATAAATTTATAAATGCGGGAAGTTTTTGGGGAACAAGCGTTGTGCTTTACGAGGTAGGTGTTCCTTTTAAATTGAACAAGAGAAATGTGATGATTGAAGGTCAAGGTTCTACAAGAACTTACTCTCTTTTCTCTGATGCCATACAAACAAAGCAAGGTTCTTTCATGGGATGGGTACGTCAACAAGACTCTCCCGGAGCTCCCGAAGACCATGATCGCGTTTATACTGATCGTCTTGATGCACTTGATGGTAACGGAAGAAGTTTGTCAAGATGGACTTTTACCTTATGTCCTACTGTTTATAATGGCTCTACCGTTTATTATATAAACTGTTATTCAGCCTATGATAATAATCTTGGAAGCTACTCGGCTCCTAAATATCTTGTAGCAGATAAGAACAATCCGTTGAGTTCTGTTACTACTTATGAATTGAAGTATAATGATACAGAACCTTCCGTTCAAGCATTGGGAGACTCTACCGGGCTTTGGAAGATTGTCACATTGAAAGATTTAAAGGATGATTTTAAACAACGTTATGCAACTAATGAAAATCCTTCTGATGCCACATTCTTCCTTATTAATCAAGGATTTATGAGAAGCGAGATAGCTAAAACAAGATCTCAATGGATAGAAGAAGGATTGAGTTATACCACAGGTGTTGAAGGAAGTATAGACGGTGTTTATGCTACTGAGAATCCGGATTCTGCTCGTAAGAATGGAAAACTGTATCATGCAGAGATATTGGGAGCTCAAAATGGAACGGTATCTCAAACCGTTACGGTCAACAAACCGGGTTGGTATAAAGTTTCTTGCAGCGGTTTCTACAAGCGAGGTGAAGGAAGTAATCTCATAGCAGAAATATTTGCTCGCGATAATGAGCATTTGGATGAAGAACGTTCTAATGCCTCTTATGCCTTATATCCGCTTGACAATCCTCTTATAGATACGCGAACGAAAACCGGACAGGCTTTTTATAACGACAAATACACACGTAATACCATTATGGTTTACATTGTAGGAGATGATAATGATGAGAATTTTTCACGCAGCATGACATTCGGTATCAGAGTAAAAGATGCTTCAAGTCCTAATGACTTGGTTGCTTTCGATGACTTCCAGATGAAGTATTGCGGTACAGGAACATTATATCTTGATGAAGATGAGAACAATCTTGATTATATAAATGCGCAGGTTGACTCACAATATTCTACGACAATGTTGCTTCAACGCTCATTTGTTAAGGATGGTTGGAACTCCATTATACTGCCTGTAAACCTTACGGGAGACCAGTTTGAGAGTGCTTTCGGCTCTACCGCAAAACTGTCAAGACTTAAAGGACAGAACCCCGTTAAACGCACTCAGATAGATTTTGAGTCGGTAGCTTTGGGTGAAGAGAACAGACAGAATCGTGTTATGGAAGCAGGAAAGTTGTATATCATCAAACCGACACGTGAGTTGAGAAAGACAAAAGAAGGTGGTTTTAACGTAAGAATAGGTCAGACTTCGGGAACAGATATAAATTTAAATATCAACGGTATATATTTTACTGCTGAGAATGTGAGTCTCAACAATGTAATAAGAGATGAAGACGCTATAATCGAAGAAGCTGCATTCATGCCTTCTAACAATGATGATTTCCAATTCTGTGGAACTTATATAAACAGCGGAGATAATAAAATCGTTCCCGAAAACTCATATGTTATCAACAAAGACGGTAAGTGGTATAAGACTACAAAGAAGTATTCTATCAAAGGATTCCGTTGTTGGATTGCCACAATAGCAGAAAATGCAGGAGCTGATAAACTTACTTTCACGATAGACGGTGTAGAAGAAAGTTCTGTGACAGCAATACACGGGCTTCAAGACGATAATCTTCCTTTAAATAATAATAAGGTGTACAACCTAAACGGACAATTAGTCCGCGAAGATGCTTCCTATCTTGAAGACTTACCAAAGGGTATATATATAATAGGTAACAAGAAATATGTCGTAAGATGAAATAAGGTTAAACAATGAATAAAAAACAATATATAAAACCGGAAATATATTCGGTAAACTTGGAATCGGATACTTATATTCTTGCATATAGCTATATTAAGAATGCTAATGACGAGAATGCACAGTATATCGAAGATGACACAGAAGCAGGTGACGACTTTGAGATTAACTAATAAGAACAGTTAAAAGAAATGTCATGGCAAATTGATTTGAAATATCAATAACACAAGAATTATTGTACAAAACATTTATCGGATGAAGTACATAACATGAAACGGAAGCCGATAAATAATACTTATAATTAATTCTATAACCTTAATTAAATTAAAAGGATATGCATGTATTGCGTATCCTTTTTTATTTCATACCCTCTGTTATTATATATCAGATAAAAATATTATCTTTGCAGAAGATATAAAATAATAAAAATGAGAAACATAAGACTTATTATTGCAATCGCAATGTGTGTGTTTACCGGCGCAATAAATGCAGAAAACAACAAAGCAGACTATAATGTCGTTCCGCTTCCGGAAGTGATAAATACCGTTAAAGGCAAACCGTTTATGCTCAATCCCTCTTCCGTCATTGTCTTTTCCGGTGATGAAATGATGAAAAGAAATGCCGGTTTCCTGTCTGAATATGTGGAAAAGGCAGTGGGAATGCGGCTCGACGTGGCTGAAAAAACATCGAAAAACGCCATTATCTTGCGTTTAAACAAGAAGATAAAGGGCGATGAAGAGTATATGATAACAGTAAACGAGAAGAACGTATTTATAGAAGGACGTACTCCGAACGGTGTTTTTTATGGCATACAGACATTGCGCAAGTCGCTCCCGACAGTAAAAAATGCCTTGCAGATAGAGCTTCCTGCGGTTACGATAAGCGACAAGCCGCGTTTCGGTTATCGCGGTATGCACCTCGATGTCAGCCGCCATTTCTTTACGGTAGAATTCGTTAAGGAATATATAGACTTGCTTGCTCTGCACAATATGAATAAATTTCACTGGCATCTTACAGACGATCAAGGGTGGCGTTTGGAAATAAAGAAATATCCAAAGTTGACACAGATAAGTGCATTTCGCACAGGAACAGTGGTCGGTCGCAATTCCGGTGTTTACGATGATGTGCGCTACGGAGGTTTCTATACACAGGAGCAGGCACGCGATATTGTAGAATACGCTCGCCAAAGATACATAACGGTAATACCCGAAATAGACATGCCGGGACACATGTTGGCTGTTCTGAAAGCTTATCCCGAATTCGGTTGCACCGGCGGTCCTTATGAAGTGGGACGTTCTTGGGGCGTTTTCGACGACATCTTGTGCGCCGGCAATGACGATGTTTTTAGTTTTGTGAACGATGTTCTCGATGAGGTTATGCAGATTTTTCCTTCAAAATACATCCATATAGGAGGCGATGAAGCTCCTCGTGTGCGTTGGGAGAAATGTCCTAAATGCCAGAAACGCATTTCCGAACTCGGACTGAAAAAGGATGAACACGCTTCGGCAGAGGCACG
>CALGRN010000027.1 GCA_937880835.1 uncultured Prevotella sp.
GCGCATGTAAATGAATTCACTTCCCGCTTTCCTTCGGCTATTGCATTGATACTTATGTCGCTCTTCGGTTTTCTTTTCTATGCCAAACGACGTAATTCCGAAGTGGCATTCATTGCCGCAATAGTAACCTTTACTGCAACTGAGATACAGCGCGAGGGTGTAAACTGTCGTGTGGATATGATGCTCACGTTTCTTATCGTAAGTTCTCTTTTCGCTTTCTATAAATGGTATGAGAGCGGCATGCGGCATCTTCCGTACCTTCCCATACTGCTTATGAGCCTTGCTACGCTGACAAAAGGCCCTGTCGGAATATTGCTTCCGTGCCTTGTAATGGGTTTTTTCCTGCTCGTGAAGGGTATCAGGTTCAGCCGTGCTTTTACCGTCCTTGCCGTCAGTGCAATTCTTTCGCTCATACTGCCTGCATTGTGGTACATCGCAGCTTACAAACAAGGAGGGCAGGCTTTCCTCGATCTTGTGTTGGAAGAGAATTTAGGACGAATGACAGGCACTATGAGTTATGAATCTCATGTGCATTCTTGGCCCTATAACATAGGCATGATTTTAAGCGGAATATTACCTTGGACGCTGCTCATTCTTTTTTCTCTTTTCGGCTTGCGGAAGTTCAAAGACTACATGTCTCTTACTCATCAGGATACCGAAACGGAAGAAGACGCGCTTAACGATGATGAAGAAGATGAAGAGAGAACGGGAATAAAAGGCTATTGGAATCGTGCTGCCGAATGGCTGCAAGGGCTTCCCGACGTTGACATCTTCACCATGTTTGCTGCCGTTATAATATTTGTTTTCTATTGCATACCGTCAAGTAAGCGCGGAGCATACCTCATGCCGGTATATCCTTTCGCTTCTTATTTCATAGCGAGATATATGTTCTGGCTCGTAAACATGCGCTCAAAATCCATCAAGATTTATGGAGGAGTGCTCTCGGTCATAGGGCTTTTACTCCCCATATTGCTTATTGTGATAAAGATGGGTATTATACCCGATACGGTTTTTCATGGCAAACACGCCGTAGAAAACGTTGCGATGATGCGTAATATCGCTGAAACCGGAAACCTGCGCGACCTTATCCTGATGTCGGTAACCACCGTCACATGCCTTTATTGGTGGCGTATGGCAGGCAGGAAATACTCATCCGGGCATGTATTCGCCATATCTGCGCTTGTCGTTTGCATTTGGTTTTCTATCAACGGAGTATATAAATCGCCCGTGATGAATGCCAAATCGAAGAAGCATCTTGCTGCTCAAATAGACCGTATAGCACCCGAAAGCAGCGGAAAAATGTATGAATTCATGGAAGCTGCAATGCATTCTGCGGGCGATATGCCGCATTTCTTCGAGCTTAACTTCTATATGCGAAACCGCATAGGCAACTTTTACAGACAACGTCCGAAATCGGGCTACCTTTTGATAAGCCCGAAAGATGCGGATAAATACATACCTGAATTTGAGAGCCACAACTACCGTTTCAGTCTGATATACGACCCGAATGTTCCTAACGACATAAAAGCTCCGCAACTGTATAAATTCGAGAAGAATGTTTAGGTAGCGCAGACGACACACAGTAGTGGCAGTTTATCATGTCATGAGCGATGATAACAAAATGCAAGAGACAATAATATAAAATAAAGCAGGGATACTCGGAAATAAAGAAGGTTATGTTTCCAGACAACCGGTTCGACACACCTGCCACTTTAAAACTATTGAACTTATGAGGAATTTAATTTGTAAAATCACGTTATTGCTCGTTTGTGTGATGCTTGCAAGCTGCAAAACAAATGGGCAGAACAAAGAAAAAGAAACGAAAGTCATGAAAGAAAAAGCAGAATTATATCTTGCAGGAGGATGCTTCTGGGGCACGGAACACTTCCTGAAACAGATAAACGGAGTTATAGAAACAGAAGCGGGATATGCCAACGGCAACACGGAAAATCCGACATACAACGATGTATGCACCGACAGAACAGGGTTTGCAGAGACTGTAAGAGTTGTATATGACCCTTCGGTGTTGCCCTTGTCAATGTTGTTGCAGTTGTATTTTCGTACAATCGACCCAACTTCGATAGACCGACAGGGCAACGATATCGGCTCGCAATATCGCACGGGGATATATTATACCGATGAAACCGACCTGCCGGTCATAACCGCCGAGATAGCAAAACTAAGCCGACAGTATTCCGAATACATAGCTGTTGAAGTGAAACCTTTGAAGAACTTCTACAACGCAGAAGACTATCATCAAGACTATCTGGACAAAAATCCTGACGGATATTGCCACATAACGAGGTCTATGTTTGATGTTGCGAAGGAGGCGAACAAGCACGACGGAGAAAAGAAAGAATATGTAAAACCGGACGATAACACGCTGAAAAGCAAGCTGACTCAGCTGCAATACGAGGTAACACAAAACGCAGCGACAGAAGCTCCCTATCAAAACGAGTATTACGATGAATTCAGGGAAGGAATATATGTTGACGTAACAACGGGTGAACCGCTGTTTCTTTCAACGGATAAATTCGACTCCGGGTGCGGATGGCCTGCCTTTTCAAAACCTATCGACAATCATCTCATAAGCGAAAAGCACGACTCTTCGCACGGAATGGAACGCACGGAGGTGCGCAGCAAGAATGGAAATGCTCATCTGGGACATGTGTTCAACGATGGTCCGAAGGACAGAGGAGGACTGCGATACTGCATAAACAGCGCATCGCTACGATTTGTTCCGAAAGCCGATATGGAAAAAGAAGGCTACGGAAAATACATACAACTGATAGTGCCGGCAGAGAAACATCATCGTTGAACCAGCCATATCGCGTTGCGCATACGTTATACTGCGCGTCTGATAATCATCAAAGAGAAATACGGAAAATGACGACTTGCAATTTGCGAGCCGTCATTTGTGTTATATTCGGCACTGCTGCTTGCGTTTTCAACATAGTGATATACATTCTCCTTGTGTTCCTCCATGTATTTCTTCATCACGCTCTCACATCCCGACAGTTTCATTATCACTACCACGCACTTATTGTCAAGCGCATCGGTAATATCATCCGCATTGCTCACTCCCGGCATAATGAGCAATCGTTCGTGCTGACTTATGAGCGAAAGACGACCGATTGCGGCAGAAGCTATGAACGAAGGTACGCCCGGAAGTTGCTCAACGCTTATTCCACGTTCTGCCATTCTGTCCATAACATAGTGTATCGATGCATAAATGCTCACATCTCCTTCCACTCCTATAACAACTCGCTTGCCCTCGAAAGCATAAGCCAAAGCCTTCTCAAACACATCGTCGTAAGCCGTCTTTGCAGCCGTCCTGTCGCTGCTCATGCGCAGTTCGAACGTGCATATATCGGCATCCGGCACGTTAGCCTTGACGATATCGGCAGCACGTGATTTCCCTTTGCCGTCGTCCCCTATGGTGTATGGCACTATAATAACATCAGCCTCGCGCAAAGCCCGCAATGTTTTCAGCGTGATAAGTTCAGGATCTCCCGGTCCAAGCGATGCGAAACAAACTGGAAAAACATTCATGATATTGCAATTTTGCAGCAAAGGTAACGATTTATTTTTTATAATTAAAATCCTTGTTACCGGCACTAATATACACGCATTATTATATTGCTGAATATCAGCATGTTAAAAAAAGCATTTCAAAAGTTATCCTTTTGCGATGTAAAAGGATAACTTTCATCGTCGAAAAGGATAACTTTTGCAATGCAAAACAATAGCTTTTGAAAAGCTGTTTTTAATGTCTTGATAATCATACGCTATACAAACGAATACTTTTACGGTGACCATTCAAATCGTAATATGTAATTTTTCACAATCAACTATATTCAAATTGGCTTCAAACCCTATTACTGTTTAATTATAAAACAAGCACTGATATTACATTATTATATGCTTAGTATCTGCAATTTATACCTCGCTATAAAACCGTTTTGCGGTTTAATATAGATAAACGTAAATAACCCTGAATGCGTGAAACATTTATTTCGAGTTTTTATTATTTTATACTTGAATAAAACAAAAAATACAAACCAAATCAATAATATGTAATGTCTCGCTTTTATATTTACGCTTCGTGTTATAATGTGAATTTCATCTTTTTGCTTAAATAATCCCGTTTTTATTTTGCTATGTCGGAAAAATGATATAAGTTTGCCGAAAAATTTATCTAATAAACTATGGACAAGAAGACTATCGTTATAGGAGTGATAGGAGCAGACGCGCATGCGGTCGGAAATAAAATTATAGATTTGACATTAAGAAACAATGGTTTCAACGTAGTAAATCTCGGTGTTATGGTGTCACAGGAGGAGTATATCAATGCGGCAATCGAAACGAAAGCCGACGCTATTCTTGTATCTTCTCTTTACGGACACGGCGAGATTGACTGTATGGGACTGCGCCAGAAGTGCGATGAGGCAGGCTTAAAGAACATCCCGCTTTTCGTAGGTGGAAACCTCGTTGTGGGAAAACAGAACTTTGAAGACGTAAAAGTTCGCTTCCAGTCAATGGGTTTCGATTATGTATATCCGCCCAGCACTCCGATAGAAGATACGATTGAAGACATAAAGAAGACGTTGAAGATGAACTGATTTCCACATATAAGTGTAATGAAAGTTTTAACAGTAGATATAGGAAGTACTTATACAAAACTCGCTGCAATAGACTGTGACAAGCGTGAAATTATCGGTACGGCACAGGCTTTCACAACAATAGAGACCGATGTTATGACCGGTTTCGAGAACGCGTTGGCATTATTGACAGAGAAAAGAGAGGGAAATCTTTGTGCAGACTTCAAGTATGATGATTTGCTCGTATGCAGTTCTGCTGCCGGCGGGCTAAAAATGGTTGCATTAGGGCTTGTCCCCGACCTCACTGCAAAGGCTGCACGTACTGCCGCTTCGAATGCAGGTGCAAAGGTTGTGAAAACCTTTGCATACGAAATAAGCGATACGGAACAGGACGAGATATACGAAATCAATCCCGACCTCGTGTTGCTTTGCGGCGGAACAGACGGCGGAAACAAAGAGGTTATAATAGCCAATGCCAGACGACTCTGTTCGATAGACAGAACATTCACAACAATCGTGGCAGGAAACAAAAGTGCCAACGATGATATAAAGAAGATATTTTCAAAGGCAGGTAAGGATTTCGTTGTTACCGAAAATGTAATGCCGGAATTCAACAAACTTAACATTGAGCCTGCCCGAGATGCTATAAGAAACATGTTCATTTCGCGTATCATAGACGCGAAAGGACTAAACCGAATTCAGGAAAAAACACCTCATAAGATAATCCCTACACCTCTTGCAGTGCTTCAAGCATGCGAATTGTTCAGTAAAGGAACAAAAACACATGAAGGTAAAGGCGATTTGCTTGCTGTGGATATAGGCGGTGCAACAACAGATGTTTACTCGATGTCGAAAGGTGAGCCTACTATTGACAGCACACTCATAAAAGGTTTGCCCGAGCCATGGAGCAAAAGGACGGTAGAAGGTGATTTAGGTATGAGATACAGTCTTATGCATGTGTTCGAGCAAATAAGAGATTTGTCTCCGGAAGACGAATTGTATAGGAAAACCAAAGAATGGGTGGAACTATGCACTAAGCACCCGGATACGCTCGCAGAAGCAGACTCGACAGAAGAGAAAATAGAGGAATTTCTGGGCAGTACGGCTGTTGCTTTGGCAGTGGAACGCCATTGCGGTAAGATGGCAGACGTATATACTCCGTTCGGACTCATGCATACGCTCGAAGGAAAAGACTTGATGAACGTACCTATTATAATAGGTATAGGAGGCGTAGTTCGCAACAGTCGTCATCCGGGAGAGATACTGAACGGTTGCCTGTACAATATACGTCGCCCCGAATATGCAAAACCCAAAGCTCCGGATTTCTATCTTGATAATCGTTATATATATGCGTCAATGGGACTGTTGAGCATGATAGACAAAGACTTGGCGTTTTATCTTCTCGACAAGGAGACGACAAAGATAGACTATTCCATACCGTCGGCTGTCAAGGGCAAAATGATGTCAATGCCTGAAAACGGCAGCAAAGCCGACGAACCGATGTGTTGCAGTTAGCAAAATAAAACAACAATTCAGACCATATCAAGGCAACTCGTCTCGTAGTTGTCCTTATAGTATCTGATAAACTTTATAACAATTTAATGAAACATGATAATGAACGCCTCTTACCGGCGTCCATATGGTTGTGATAAACTTTATAACAAAATAAATAATGAATACAGAACTTAGAAATAAGAAGATTTCAGAAGGCGAGTTCATGGCAGAGCGCAAGGAAGTGCTTAAACAATGGCCGACAGGTGCAGATGTTGACTTTCAAGAGGCAGTTGATTATCAGAAGACGATAACCGATGATAAACGTTTTGGCAAGAAACTTGAAAAAGCAGAGAAAGAAGGCGTCACTCTAATCCAACCACGTGCAGGTGTGGCTCTTTATCAAGAGCAAATAGAACTCTTGCATTATCTCGAATCAGAGGGTGGAGCAGACCTCTTGCCAACCACTATTGACAGTTATACACGTCTTAACCGCTATCAGGAAGTAGAAGTAGGTATCGAAAAGAGCAAGGCTTCATCACGTTCTATGCTCAATGGTTTCCCCGCAGTAAACTATGGTGTTAATGTTTGCCGTATCGTTACGTCATCAATGGATAACCCGGTGCAAGTACGTCACGGAACGCCTGATGCTCGTTTGCTTACTGAAATAGCCATTGCAGGAGGTTTCACTTCTTATGAAGGTGGCGGTATCTCTTATAATATTCCTTATTCAAAGAATCATCTCATAGAGAATACAATACGCTATTGGCAGTATGCCGACCGCCTTGTCGGCATGTATGAAGAAGCAGGTGTAAGCATAAATCGTGAACCGTTCGGTCCCCTTACCGGTACTCTTATACCACCGTGTATATCAAACTCTGTTGCTATAATAGAGGCATTGCTTGCTGCTACGCAAGGAGTGAAAGACATAACAGTAGGTTACGGACAGATAGGAAACTTGCTTCAAGACGTTGCAGCAATGAGAGCTCTTGCCGAGCAGACAAAATTCTATCTGCACAAGTACGGTTTCGATGATGTACGTGTAACAACAGTGTTCCATCAATGGATGGGCGGTTTCCCGCAAGATGAATCGAAAGCCTACGGAGTTATATCTTGGGGAGCTGCTGCGGCAGCACTTTCAAAGGCGACAAAAGTTATCGTAAAGACTCCTCACGAGGCTTACGGAGTGCCAACAAAAGAGGCTAACGCATGCGGTTTGAAAGCTACAAAGCAGGTAATATCAATGCTTAGAGACCAAGATTTGCGTAATATTCCGCATGTGGTTAAGGAAAGCACGATTATAGAAGCAGAGGTTAAGTGCATTCTTGATAAGGTTGAAGAACTTGGAAAAGGTGACATCGCGCTCGGAACTGTTGCAGGATTTGAGTCCGGTGTGCTTGATATTCCATTCGCACCTAACCGTAACAATGCGGGTAAAGTGCTTCCTGCACGTGACGACGACGGTGCTATACGTATCTTGGAAATGGGCAACCTTCCATTTACAGAAGATATAAAGGAATTCCACAGAATGAAACTTGAAGAGAGAGCT
>CALGRN010000028.1 GCA_937880835.1 uncultured Prevotella sp.
GAGATAACCCGGTGTCGTGTCCTCATACCAGCAGGCAGCTTGCAAAAGTCGGCTGAAGAGATTCAGTTCTTTTGTGTCTTCAAACACGTATGCCGTACATACAGTCAACGTATCATGATTACTTGCACATGACAGCGGTTCGGCTTTCACTCTATGGTAGTCTGCCATCTTAATGATGAACTCCTCCATGCGGCTTGGTGCCTGATAGTTATTCGGAGTGTCATTGACTGTCATTGAAGCGTAATGCAGATTCTCATCAATAGGTTCTGAGTAATGTACCGCGTCCTGCGTGGATTCAGACAGAGACTTATCCGTGTTCTGCTCTGTATTATTAGTCAGCATATTATTGCTCTGTGACTTCTGGACTGTAGTCGCTTGCTCGTTTGTATGCTGGTCGGATGCAGGTTCTTTTTTGCTTATTGCATTATTGTCTTTCTGCTCATTGACACTTCCCGTATCAACCTTTGCTACTACATTCTCTTCGTTGCGCCCTATATTATTAAAGAAAACGAAGCCGAGCAACAACGCGATGCCGGCTGCTATGAGCCATCTTGCCGTCAAAGGCAGCACAAACGCCTTCTTGCGTGACGCCTCCTTTGCTATGTCGGCATCATATTCCGCCTCGCCCATGGCCAGTTCGCCGAGCATAAAGCGCACCACCTTCCATTCGTCGGGGATGTCATCGCGGAGCAATGCCCTGGCAAGGCGCTTCTCCTCCTCGGGCGATGTTACACCGTCGAGGTAGCGGTCTATTAATATCTGCGTATTATTCTTATTCATTGATACATTCTCTTTTTGAGTTCGTAAAACAACTTCGTTCGTGCTTTGGACACCATGCTCTGCACTGTGGTCTTCTTAACGCCTGTGCGTGCCTCTATTTCCTCGTTCGATAGACCGTCAAGCCTGCGCAGTTCAAAGAGTTCCCGTTCTCGTGGCGAAAGACTCTTTTGCATCATGTCGTCCAACAGCGCATCGCACTCTTCAGCCTCAAGCCTGTCGAAGTCAGAAGTAGGGATGTGGCTTTCTATGCCATTCTCATTACTGGCGGCAGTAAGTTTCAGGGCTTTCTTGCGTTTCATGCTTATGCAACAGTTCTTTGCCACCTTTACTGCCAGCGCCTTGATGTTCCTGCTCGCATCTATCTTCTCACAGTATTTCCACAGAAGAAGTAACGATTCCTGTGCTACATCCTCCGCATCGTCTTGCGAATGAAAGTAGCGCAACCCCACGTCGTACATCAAAGGACGCAGTTCTCTGGCTGTTGTTTCAAACTCCTGTAGTGTCATACTTCTACTTTATATACGCACTTTCCATACGAAACTTATGTGTCCGCATACTCTTTTAACATATTTTTAACGAAAAAAGCAAGAGCGAGACTGAGGAGAACGTGGTGAAAGACTTTGTTGAATCTATAAAAATGTAGGGTGTTTGTGCATATTTCTTCCGAAATCCTTTGTCGTTTGCAATTTAATTGCTATATTTGCACCGGAATAATGTCTAACAGATGTCAATGTGACATCACTAATAGGAAAATATAATATGGCACAGCAAGCAATGACCGTAAGGTTGGATTCTCAGATGAAGTCGCAGTTCGATATGCTCTGCGAGCAGTTTGGAATGAGCGCAAACACCGCTATCAACATCTTTGTGAATGCAGTAGTAAGAAGTCGCAGCATTCCTTTTTCCATCAGTGTGAGGGATGAAAAGAAAGATATTCAGGAGAGAGCTATAAAGGCAATCGAATCCATGCAAAAGAAAGCAGAGGAGTCTGGCGCGTCTGAGATGACTTTGGAAGAGATAAACGAAGAGATTCGCCTTGCAAGGGAAGAACGCAAAAAACGTCTTGGGTTATGATATACGCAGTAATTGACACAAACGTTCTTGTCTCTGCTTTGTTGACAGGAAATGAATTATCGCCTACGAAAAGGGTTCTAAGACTGTTGACTTCAAGAAACGTTACTCCACTGATTAATGACATGATAATTGCGGAATATAAAGATGTTCTCCATAGAAG
Source organism: uncultured Prevotella sp. (assembly GCA_937880835.1). Lineage (GTDB taxonomy): Bacteria > Bacteroidota > Bacteroidia > Bacteroidales > Bacteroidaceae > Prevotella. Next base: position 2,015 of record CALGRN010000028.1, read on the forward strand.
TAAATTCCCATTCAAGCCGGAAGATGTTGATACTCTTATATCTTTCATCAGTGGAATAGGAATTGACACAAAGCGTACTCCTTTCCCCGAATCCATGCCTGATGAATCTGATCGTGTATTCTTTGAGATAACATTGTCAGTAGAGGATTCTTTCCTCGTTACGGGTAACCTTAAACACTATCCCAAGAAACCGCAAGTGGTAACACCGGCAGAGTTCCTTGATATTATTGGTGCTTAGATTTAGCATAGAAACATATTTAGACGAATAGTCACAAACTAAAATAAGGTGTACATCCTTCCGCGGACGTACACCTTATTTATTATATATAAGAAAGAATCATTCTTGCAGCCTCGCCGATTGTTGCGAGGCTGAAGGATGAAAGTGCGTTATGACTTACTCAGCTGCTGGGGCTGCTGGCTCCTCCTTGATCTTGCGACCGAGGGTGAGGTAAGCTGTTGGAGCAGCGATGAAGATAGACGACAGAGTACCGAATACTACGCCGAGGATCATTGCGAATGAGAAGCTGCGGATAGCTGCACCACCGAGAATGAAGATACAGAGCAGAACGATGAACGTAGATACCGAAGTATTGATTGTACGTGCAAGAGTCTGGTTGATAGACTCGTTGAAGTTGTCCTGCAGATCCTTCTTAGGATGAAGCTTGAGGTTCTCACGGATACGGTCGAATACAACCACCTTATCGTTGATA
>CALGRN010000029.1 GCA_937880835.1 uncultured Prevotella sp.
GAGCATCTGCCTTACAAGCAGAGGGTCGGCGGTTCGAATCCGTCAACGCCCACAAACGATAATAAAAATCCCGCAATCTCAAAAAGGTTGCGGGATTTTTGTTGTCGTATAGTTGTGTTTATTGTACGTTTTCGTTGCCTGCGACAGCCCTTATCAGCTCCGAGACTAATAGGATGCAGTGCACGGAATGCCTGCTGCAATGACCTTGTCGCGTATAGCGTCAAGCTCTTCGGGAGTGGCTTTGACAAGCTCTTTTTCAGGCGTCTCTCTGTCAATTGTATATATCATGACCTCACGCGGATTTATCTCAGTCAACGATTTCAGCCAAGGGAGAACGTATTCGTCGCCCGTATTGTCAACATTATAACCGCCGGTATTTCCTTTCATGAACATTGTCTGGACAATGATGTGACCGTTGAAAGCCTTTAAACCTTCGACAATGTCTTTCACATCATACCGAATGCCGACAGGACGGTCAACATTCTGTATGTAATCGGCATTCACAGTGTCGAGCTTCATTATAGGATTATCTACCCGCATGAGCGCATCATGCACTTTCTTACGATGTATGAAGGTGCTGTTGCTCAATACACTTACCTTTGCATTCGGGCAGTATTTGTCGCGAAGACGTATCGTGTCGTCTATTATTTCGGGGAAATGCGGATGACTGGTAGGCTCTCCGTTGCCTGCAAAAGTAAGCACATCGGGCACTTGTTTCTCGTCGTACATCTTCTTTAACTGCTCTTCAAGTTTCTCCGCAACTTCTTTTCTGTCAGGCAATTTGTTCTTAGGACGGAAATCTTTGTTGTATCCGCATTCGCAGTAAACACAATCAAAGGTGCACACTTTGCCGTCGGAAGGCAGCAGATTTATGCCCAGAGATATTCCGAGACGACGGCTGTGTACAGGTCCGTAAATAGGTGAAGGAAATATAATAGTGCTCATAATGCTTTGTATATGTTATCAGTTACTACAATTTTATATGTCAAATCTTTCTTCGATATGCAAACCGTCGCTTAACACATTCATTGTATATGACGGGCAACAGCGTTTTTTATATTGACGAACAAAGGTATAAATTTTTTCTATATCATACACGTTAATACTCGTTAAACTGTTGTTTAATCGCTGTTTTTTTTGTTACTTTGCATAAAATTTGGTGTATTATATCCTTTAAGAATGGGAAAGAAACGAAATAACACCGGCAATCGGCATGGATTGCAGGTAGTAACGCTGTGTATAAGCACAGCTCTTGTGCTTATCTTATTGGGAATGGTGGTATTCTCAGTGCTTACCGCACGCAACCTTTCATCTTATGTGAAAGAGAACCTTACCGTAACAATGGTGTTGGGAGAAGATATGACTGATGCAGATGCAGGCATGCTTTGCCGTCGTCTGAAAACAATACCTTATATAAATAACGTTGAGTTTATAAGTAAAGATAAGGTGCTTAAAGAGGAGACTAAGGCAATGGGGGCGAACCCTTCGGAGTTTATCGGCATCAATCCTTTTACGTCTTCAATAGAAGTTCAGCTTAAAGCTGATTATGCAAACACCGATTCTTTGAAGTGGATTTCTGCGGAATTGAAGAAAAATCAGAAAGTTACCGACGTCACATATCATCAGGATTTGATGGACAGTGTTAATAATAACTTGAAGAAGATAAGTATAGTGCTGCTTGTTCTTGCTGTGTTGCTGACAATCGTTTCATTCTCACTCATAAACAATACGGTCAGACTCGGCATATATGCAAGCCGCTTTTCCATTCATACAATGAAACTCGTGGGAGCTTCTTGGAACTTTATCAGAGCACCGTTCATAAAACGTGCCATTGGAGAAGGCATTGTAGCAGCTTTTATTGCATGTGCGGTTCTCGCTTGCGGCATTTATCTTCTGTATGTAAACGAACCCGAAATACTCACCGTAGCTACGTGGAAAGTGTTTGTTATAACGGGAGTTGCAGTGTTCTTGTTCGGAATAATCATCACGACATTCTGCTCTTATCTTTCCGTAAATAAGTTCCTTAGAATGAAAGCAGGCGACTTGTACAAAATATAATGTATGAAAGAGTGGGGTTGCAACCTCATTTTCAACAAATAAGACAATAAAGAAATAAATAAAATAAGAAATTAAAAGATGGACAAAAGAAATTTTGCATTCGACAAAGTCAACTTCATATTGTTGGCAGCAGGTTTATTGGTGGTCATCATCGGATTTATTCTTATGGGCGGTTCTGCATCGACAGAAGAGGCGTTTAACCCTGAAATATTCAGCGCAACACGCATAAAAGTAGCTCCGGTGGTAACATTTTTAGGGTTCATCTCTATAATATACGCCATCGTTCGCAAACCTAAAAACGGACACGACGAGTAAAACATGGAATGGTTTGAAGCGTTGATATTGGGATTGATACAAGGATTTACCGAGTATTTGCCCGTAAGCAGCAGCGGACATCTTGCAATAGGATCTGCTCTTTTTGGTATAAACGGAGAGGAAAACCTTACCTTTACCGTTGCCGTTCACGTTGCTACGGTGATGAGTACACTTGTAATATTATGGAAAGAAATATCTTGGATATTCAAAGGATTATTCAAAGGTAAGATGAATGATGAGATGCGATATTTCATAAACATTATAGTTTCAATGATTCCGGTAGGCATCGTTGGGCTGTTTTTTAAGGATAAAGTGGAAGAAATATTCGGTTCGGGACTCGTGATTGTAGGTTTAATGCTATTGCTGACATCCCTTCTGCTCGCTTTCTCTTATTATTCAAAACCGCGTCAGAAAGAGAAAATCAGTCTTAAAGATGCATTCATAATAGGTCTTGCGCAAGCTGCTGCCGTAATGCCGGGATTATCACGATCAGGCAGTACGATAGCAACCGGTCTCATGTTGGGCAACAACAAGGCTAAACTTGCACAATTCTCGTTTCTCATGGTAATTCCTCCTATCTTGGGAGAAGCATTGTTGGACATCGTAAAAGGGGTGAAAGATGGAGCACAAGCTGCTGTTGGAGACATATCGTTACTATCGCTTTCTGTCGGGTTTATAGCTGCTTTTTTGGCCGGATGTATAGCCTGCAAATGGATGATAAACATAGTAAAGAAAGGCAAACTGATATATTTCTCAATCTATTGTGCCATTGTCGGAACGATAACACTAATACTATCACTGTAAATAAATGAATTTCTACGAAGGCGTCATCATACCTATCGACAAGCCGTATCGTATGTCAAGCTTCGGAGCATTGGCACGAATAAGGTATCTTATCTCTCAAAAGATGGGAATAAAACGTATGAAAATAGGGCATGCAGGAACGCTCGACCCTCTTGCAACGGGTGTTCTGATACTCTGTACTGGGCGCGCAACGAAGCGAATAGAAGAGTTTCAGATGCACACGAAAGAATATATTGCAACATTAAAGTTGGGTGCAACAACTGCAAGTTACGACATGGAGCATCCCGAAAACCACACTTTTCCAACCGAACATATAACAAAAGAACTTATATTGGAGAAACTGCAACAGTTCGTTGGCGATATAATGCAGGTCCCACCGTCATATTCCGCATGCAAAGTAAATGGTGACAGAGCGTACAGTCTGCGTAGAAAAGGAGCGGAAGTAGAGCTGAAACCGAAAGCAATACACATAGAAGAGATTGAGCTAATGGCTTTCGATGCGGAACAGAAGACCATGAGCATAAGGGTAGTATGCGGCAAAGGAACATATATAAGAGCTTTGGCAAGAGACATAGGAAAGGCTCTTGACAGCGGTGCATATCTGACTTCGCTGCGTAGAACAAGAGTAGGAGAGATAAATACGGATAATTGCGTGAGCTTTGAACATTTTCAAGAATGGCTCGACAAACAAGAAATAGAAACGGAAAACAATAAACAGACTTGCAGGATTTCCTGACTTTCAATTCACGGAATTTAAGCAGGAGCTGCAAAAGTTTAACAAAACAATATCAGAAAGGAGAATAACATACGATGAAACTGTCACAATTCAAATTCAAGCTTCCAACAGAACAAGTGGCACTATATCCGCATGTAGAGGAACATAAACTTAAAAGAAGCGATGGAACGGAAGATGTTTTCCATGTTTCAAGGCGTGATGAGAGCAGGCTGATGGTAGTACATAAGAAGTCGGGACAGATAGATATGTACAAGAAAGACAGCAAAGGAAAGGACGTTACAGATGAGAACGGAAATCCCGTTTTTCTTGCTTTTAAAAACATACTCGATTACTTCGACGATGGCGATACGTTCATTTTCAACGATACGAAAGTTTTTCCTGCACGTCTGTACGGTACGAAAGAAAAGACCGATGCAAAGATAGAAGTGTTTCTTTTACGCGAGCTTAACGATGAAATGCGCCTTTGGGACGTTCTCGTAGAGCCTGCAAGGAAAATCAGAATAGGCAATAAGCTGTTCTTTGATGAAAGCGGTACGATGGTGGCAGAAGTTATCGATAACACCACAAGCAGAGGACGCACGTTGCGTTTCCTTTACGACTGTCCTCACGATGAGTTCAAGGAGTCGCTCTTTGCACTTGGTGAGGCACCATTGCCACGTTACATTATTGACCATAAGGGAAAAGATGGCAAGTTTGATCGTCCAGTCACAGAAGATGACTTCGATGATTTCC
>CALGRN010000030.1 GCA_937880835.1 uncultured Prevotella sp.
ATAAAACACATAGAGCCGCAGAAACGCTTTTCTCTGCATATAAACGATAGTGAGAAGCACGCTTTCAGAAGCTATATGGCAGACTGCGGAATAGATTTAGGAAAGCGTATAATGCTTGCAGGCGTAACGGCAAAGCTCGAAAACAAGACTTGGAACGAAGAAAACATGGTGTGGGTGTTGAGGAAATTTTCTGCCGAATATCCGGATACGCAAATCATATTCAATTATGCGCCGGGCAAAGAAGAGGAAAACGCAAGGCGTATATATGATAAGGTGGGAAACAAAAATATATTCATAGACGTGAAAGCGAGAAACTCTCGTGAACTTGCAGCAATGTCGAGTCTTGTAACTTTCTATTTCGGCAATGAGGGAGGAGCACGACATATAGTGCACGCAATGGGCAAACCGTCGTTCGTAATATGTTCTCCGAAAGCAAATAAGCATGTATGGCTGCCACAGAACGAAATATTATCGCAAGGCATAGAGGCAGCCGACATTGTTAGCGATAGTAGTTTGTTGAGCTCGATGAGCCATGAACAGAAATATGAAGTCATGACAAAAGAAATCGTTTGGGATAGATTTCACTCTTTTCTGCAAAGCATTATGTGAACTCTGACAAAGAGTAAATAAATGTTGAAATAACATTTTAAACTCTTATTTTTATTACATTAAACATTTATTTTTATAACTAAAAATTAATTTTTTATTATAAAAAATAAGTAAATCTTTGTAATCAATGAGAACTTTTGTTATATTTGTGCCGTTGAACATTTTTTAATTTATAATATAATTTTATGTTTTACCAAAACCAATAGACTATGAATAAAAAAGTGTTTTTTATTTTAGGAAGTATCATGGCATTGCTATTTATGCTTCCTATTGGTATTCAGTCACAGAACAAAAGTGTTCCTGTGAGAGTACCTTTCAAATTAAACGCGCAGCAAATCACAAAGGAAGATGCTCGCAAGTATAAGGAGAATCAAGAGAAACGTAGTCCTAACATTATCAAAGGACGTAGTTTTGAAAATAAGATTCCCATGAGATTGACACGCAAGGCTATCGGTTCAAAGAAAGCAATCAATAAGCAAATTGCAAGAACACCGGATGGAACAACCATTTGGGGTAATGTAATCTTTGCCGATAGTTGGGCAAGTTTGGAAGTACCTCCTGTCGGAATGTATTCTTTTACGGCAACGGAAAGCCCTACACTTACACCTATGGCTGTTACGGATTTTAATTCCGCAACGGGAGGAGGCGTATATTATGACGGTACATTTAAATATGTGAACAATTTCCGTTTATATGGACTTAACTTCGTAACAATCTATTCTTATGACACCGAGACATGGCAACAGAATGCCGAACCGATATCCATTGAAGGAGATATGAGCATGGTAGCTTCGGCAAACACCTATGATCCTGTTAACGGAAAAGCTTACGGATGTTATTATACAAAAGACGGAGCAGGAATTCACATAGCAGAAGTTGACTATGATGCACAAACTGTAAAGGTCCTCGCATCTACCGAAACACTTTACATCGCATTTGCTGCTAATAGACAAGGAGATGTTTATGCCATATCGGAAGGTGGCGACTTGTTTAAAGTAAATAAAACAAACGGAGAGGTTACGCTTATCGGAGCAACCGGAGTTGCACCTGCAAGATACCTTCAAAGTGCCGCTTTCGATATGAAAACGGGTAAAATGTACTGGGCTGCTCAGGAAGCTGACGGCTCAGGAAGTTTGTATGAAGTGAACATAGAAACAGGTATTGCGTCAAAGATTGCTAAATTCCCGGATAATGAAGAAATCACTTGTCTTTATATTCCTATGCCGTTGGCAGAAGATAACGCTCCTGCTGTTGCAACAGATGTCAATCTTACATTTGAAGATGGTTCAAAATACGGACAGATATCATTCAGAGCACCGGACAAAACCTTTTCAGGAAATGATCTTTCGGAAGAACTTGACTATAAGATTATGGCAAATGGAACAGAAATTGCAAATGGAAAAATAGATGCAGGATGGAGAGTAACAGCCGATGTTACAGCACCTGCGGGTATGGTTAATTTTACAATTACAACGAAAAATGCCTACGGTGAAAGTCCAAAAGCAAAGGCAAGCAAGTGGATAGGATATGATATTCCTGATAAACCGGTTGTTACTCTCGATATAACTGATGGTAAATCTACGGTTAAATGGGAGCAGCCGGAAGCATTAAATCAAAGCTATCTCGGCACTGTACAGTATGATGTAATACGTTATCCTGAAAATAAGAAGGTGGCAGATCATATAACTGAAACCACATTTACCGAAACTCTTGAAGCCGGAACTATAAAAGCTTATTATTACGGAGTTAAGGCATATACGCAAGAAACGGCAGGTGAAGAGGGTTATTCTAACTATAAAGCGTTTGGAAACGCCCTTGAAGTTCCTTACTTTGAAGACTTCAATGACCCGAGTTCGATAGCATTATATACAGTGTTAGATGTTAACGGAGATGAGAAAACTTGGGGATACAATCCTGATTATAAGGCAGCTACTTATACGTATAATGAAGCTCAACCGGCTAATGATTGGCTCATAACACCTTCTGTTCATCTTGAACCGAACTATTTGTATAATCTGTCTTATAAGGTACGTGCAGGTCTAAATGACTATAAGGAGCGTATAGAGGTTTACTACGGACAGGGAAACACGGCTGAATCAATGACTCAAAAGCTGTTGGATAAGACTGATATTATAGGAGAAGAGTATAAAACTTATGAGCATGATGTAATAGTAGATGCTGACGGAAACTATAATTTCGGTTTCCATTCTATAAGTGATGCAGACAGATTCTATCTTATAGTAGATAGCATAAAGCTTGTAAAGAGTTCTTCTTTCTCTGCTCCTGATGTCGTAAACGACCTAAAAGTGACGCCGGGTGATAAAGGAGCGATGAAAGCTAAGATTGAATTCAAAGCTCCTACGAAGAATATTGCAGGCAATAACCTCGCTAATCTGACTAAGATTGAGATATTGCGCAACGGTGAGTTAATAAAAACTTTCAACACACCGGCAGTAGGAAGTGCATTGTCTTATGACGATAATGCCGTTAAGAAGAACGGACACAACACCTATACCGTTATCGCATATAATGCAGAAGCAGGACGTAAGACAGAAAAAACCGTATTTATTGGAGAAGACATTCCAAGCGGTGCAGATGGGATATTGATAGACGGAGAGACAAAAATAACTATCAAATGGTCTCCGATTACTAAGGGACAAAACGGCGGATATGTAAATCCTGACAATGTGAAATATACGATTGCCACGATTGAAAATAACAGTGTAGGAGAAATATTGGAAGAAAATATCAGCGATACAAGTTATGATGTATCTTACAATACCGACGAAGGCGAGCAGAAGATGATACAATATGCTATCAATGCAACAGGTATCGGTGGCGAAAGCGGATTTTATGCAACAGAAGGACTTATGGTTGGTAAAGCTCATGAGCTGCCATTCATCGAGAGTATTGCCGGATATTTCTTCACAAATCTTACATGGTGGGTTTCTTCTTCAAATCCTGACAATACGTTCAAGTTGTCAAAGAACTCTTCGGATGATGACAACGGTTCTTTGACTTGGAAAGCAAATAATGCAGGAGAATGGGCTTCCATTAACTCAGGAAAGATAGATTCTAAGTCAGGAAATGCCAATTTCTCTCTTGTTTACGATTACCTTGCTATTCCGGGTAAAGACATAAAACTCGATGTTTTGGTACAAAAACCGGATGGAACGGATGAAGTTGTAAAAACAATAGATTTCAAAACACTCACCGGCAGCGAAGAATGGCGCACAGATATGGTGTCATTGAGCAAATATGTAGGCGAACGTTACATTATCGTCAAGTTCAAATACACAAGTAATGAAGTGGGTACGGAACTCTTTATCGACAATATAAAAGTGTATAATATGCACAATAACAATTTGGAAGTAAAGATGAAAGCACCCGATAAAGTTGCCGCAGGAATTCCTTTCGATGTAAATGCAACGATAACCAACAGCGGTAAGACTGTCGTAAACGGCTGCAAGCTTGAAGTTAAGGTAGATGGAACATTGCTTAAAGAGGAAAATATCACCGAAAGTATTAATCCTATTCAGTCTAAGAAGTTAAATATATCAATACCTGTTCCTTATGATAAGACGGGCACAATGAAGATAGAAGTAGGAATTGTAGGTACGGATGACGAGCCGGCAGACAACATTGCTTCCGCAGAAGTAACCATAGAAGAATCAAATCTGCCTAAACCGGAGAACTTCAAGGCTGAAAGTCTTGGCGGAGGTGTTGTCAAACTGACATGGGATGCTCCTGTAAATAATATAGAAAAAGTTTCAGAAGACTTCTCTGCTTACGAGCCATGGATAATTGAAAACATAGGCGATTGGACCTTGATAGATGCCGACAAACTTGCAACATACGCAATATTCAACGGCGTTGAATGGAATCATCTCGGCGATCCGCAGGCATTCATCACATACAATCTTGTAAATATCGGTATCGACGTGAGCCAAGCCGACCCGGATTATGTACCTCATAGCGGCGAGCAATGTCTGCTCAGCGTGAATGGTAAGGGAGAAAACAACAACTGGCTTATAAGTCCTATGTTGTCAGGAAAAGCACAGACAATGAAATTCTGGGCAACTTCCGTGAGCACTCTGTATCCTGAAACATTCGAGGTTCTTTACTCTATGAGTGGCAAGGATATGAAAGACTTCACGCTGATTGAAGAATATGCAGAAGTACAGAAAGGCTGGAAGCAGTACGAGGTGGCTATACCGGAAGGCGCAAGATACTTTGCAATAAGGCTGAAATCAAACGATATGCTGGCTCTTTTGCTTGATGATGTTGAGTTTGAGCGTGGAACTGCCGTTCCTGTAAGCTACAACTTATATCGTGACGGAGCGTTCTTGAAGAACGTAGATAGAAAACAGTTGCACTCATCTGACGGCGTAGGTAGTGCAGACGGAGAACATACCTATGCTCTTACGGCTGTTTATCCGGAAGGAGAATCCGCACCTGTTCAAGTAACAGTAATTACAGCAATCACTACAATAGATGCAGCAACAGGTGAAACATATACCGTTTACACCGTTGACGGTAAACTTATAGGCACTTCCCTTAAATCTCTTGAAAAATTAGAGAAGGGCGTTTATATCATAAATGAAAAGAAAGTTACCATAAAGTAAGATTGTTTTCATGATAAAATCAATAGGATGAGCTGAAAAGTTCATCCTATTTTTTTGTTTCATACATAAAATAACGTGAGTTAGATGAATTATAATTCTTTCTATAATTTGATGAATAACAATGATTTTTGTCGCTTTAAATTATCAATTAATTCGGGTTTCTAAAACTCGAATTAATAAAGTTAAAAATAAACAGTTTGCAAAATGAAATTCAAAAGCTATTGTTTCGCGTTCTGAAACTTATCCTTTTGTGTCCTGAAAGCTATCCTTTCGCAACGCAAAACAATAGCTTTTGAAAAACAG
>CALGRN010000031.1 GCA_937880835.1 uncultured Prevotella sp.
CAACGAGCGTGCCGTTGCGATATACGTCGAAAGTGAGGTCCTTAGGGTCAGAGGAAAGGTGACGCCATGAAACGAGGACGCCCGTTGAAGCCTTCACGGCAACAGGAGCGCGGTTGAGCTTTTCTGCCACTTGCTGGGCCGAGGCTGGCAGCATCATAGCGAGCATCAAAGCGAGGGAGTAGAAATGTTTATGCATGTTACGAAATAGTTAGTTGTGTCAGCAAATAATGTTTAATGTGATGCAAAAGTACAAAAAAATCTTCGCGCGTGCAATATTAATATAGTAAAAAATGGCGTTTTACTGATTATTTGACTTTTTTTTATACCATTAGGTGGCAAAATGAGATAAACTTTTCGTAACTTTGCACGTCAAAGATTTCAGTTAGCAGTTAACAATTAACAGTTAACAGTTAACAACGAGGACGACTACGACAACGATGACGACTACGACAACGATGACGACTACGACAACGATGATGACTACGACAACGAGGACGACAACGATGACGATGACGATGACGACTACGGTCGTAATAACGATGTAACGTTATCACGTTATAAAAAACGAAAACGATAAAACATAAAAATATATGAAAAGAAAAACATATATGTCACCAAAATCATCTGTTATCGTTTTATATACAGAAACTTTTTGTGCTTTATCATCCGGAAATGTAACTATAAAACCTCAAAACGGAACAGGAATTGTCGATAATAATAATACCGGCAGTCAGTCCGGAGGTAGGTCAAAAGAAAATGATATATGGAATTTTGAAGAAGATTTATAAAAGATATCCGATTGAATTTATACCTTATAAAAGATAAGATAACTATTTAATGAAGAAAAACGTTTTCAACACATGATATTTAATGTTAGTTAAATGAGTTCATCTTTAATATATAATATATAACCTATCTTTGGATGCCGTATATTGGAAACACAGCTAAATACACTTCTGTGAGGCACTGCTTAAAGTGAGTTCAACATAAGAAACTGCCTTAAAAATTGTAGGAGTTAAATATTTTTTCGTAACCTTACACAGTTTCAATAAACTCATGTTGAAGCAATTGAAAACAATCGATTTACGATACACGTTTCAAAAGTTATCCTTTTGCACTGCGAAAGTTATTGTTTCAGGAGGTAAAAGGATAACTTTCGGAGTGCAAAAGTAATACTATTAGTTCTCTGTAAAATAAAATGCACAAAACAAGCATTAAATCGTCACGGTGTCATATCTGACCTAAAACCTTCAATTCCTCGTATATACGCTGCACGGGAAGTCCCATTACGTTGAAGTAACTGCCGTTCAATGCCGTTACTCCTATATATCCTATCCATTCTTGAATGCCATAAGCACCTGCCTTATCGAACGGTTTGTAGGTGTCGATATAATAGTTTATCTCTTCGTCCGTGAATGTTTTAAACGTAACATCGGTTGTAACTGAAAAACAACGTTGGAAGTCTTTCGATGTGAGACAAACGCCCGTTATCACCTGATGCGTTCCTCCGCCAAGCCGGTGCAACATCTCGCGCGCTTCATTTTTGTCAATAGGTTTCCCCATGACCATATCATCTTTAATAACAACGGTATCTGCCGTTATAACCAATTCATCATCGCTGATGACTTTATGATATGCTTCTGCTTTTTTCTTTGATATATATTGAGCTATCTCTTTAACATTCAAAGACTCAGGATAGGTCTCATCTATATTTTCAATAACTCTCACTTCAAACGGAATATTCAACCCTGCAAGCAACTCTTTCCTGCGTGGCGAGTTGCTGCTGAGAATTATTTTATATCGCTTATTCATACGGTATAGAATTATTTTTGATAATTAATACATGGCTTCACCATCCAAATGCCTTTGCATCATTTATCCATTTGCCTTGCACACGAAGCACTTGCTCTATCACATCTCTGCCACATCCGTATCCTCCTTTGCACGGACTGACGTAGATACTTATTTTTTTTATTTCGGGACATGCATCGGCAGGGCAACACGGACAACCGCAACGGTTCATCACTTCATAATCGGGAATGTCGTCGCCCATGTACAACACTTCTTCATCTTTAAAGCCGTACCTGTTCATCAGTTCTTCATACGTTTTCACTTTCACGGCACATTTGGTGTAAATATCTGTCAATCCCAATCTCTCATATCGCACACGCACCGCGTCGGTGTCTGCACCTGTGATAATGACAATGCGCAATCCTTCTTTTTTTGCAAGCTGTATTGCATATCCGTCTTTTATATTCACCGTTCGCAAAGGCTCGCCATCAGAATTCATAGTTATGGTCTCGGCACTCAGCACACCGTCAACGTCGAACATTATCACACGTATCTTATTCAAATCATAATTTATCATATATCACGAAAATATCTGTTTGTCTTTAATATGTTCATCATGTATGTTCCTGCTGATAATATCATACAATTCTTTTAGAGCAGGTTTGTTTTCCAAAAGCTGCATCTGCGCCTCAATTACATTGCTGTCGTATCTGACCGCAGGACCTGTCTGCGCCTCAAAAGGAGGTATGTCGTGAACCTTACTTGCAGTCTCGTCGATAAGCGGAAGAAGCACTTCGAAAGGAATATCGCGGCTCTTTAAAATGTCGGCAGCCATAGTATAGCAATGGTTAACGAAATTGCAGGCAAACACAGCGGACAAATGCAAGAACCGTCTGTCGGCAGAAGAAAGATGCCTTACATCATTGCTTATGCTGCATGCCAATGACTTTATGGCGTTGTCTGCAATATCGTCATTTGCCTCTATGAAACAGGGGATGTCTGAAAAGCTGACTTCACGCTGCTTTGAGAAAGTCTGCATGGGATACAACACGCCGTAGTGAGATGCGTATGTTTTGAAAACATCAATATCAATACTGCCGGCTGTATGAAGGAAGATCTTCTCTTCCCTACCCTTGCACAAGCCGGAAATCAGGGACGGAACAACGCTGTCTTTCACCGAAATGACATACAAGTCGGCATCATATACAACCGAAGAAATATCGGTTACAGGCATACTATCAACCAAATTTGCAAGATTTTCTGCCGATTTGACCGTCCTACTATATACTTGTATTATATCATGTCCTGCAAAAACAAGAGACTTGGCAAGATTTACAGCCAGATTTCCCGCACCAATCAATACAATCTTCATATACGTATGTTTTATTGCCACAAAGATAACCAAAATAAAACAAAACGTATTATAATACAGTGATAAAGATTGAAACAGAGGGAAATATGAATAAATAAAACATCAGAAAACATAAGTTAGATTTGTATTTCAGAAAAGATTTATTAAATTTGCAATATGGAAAAAACCTTTGTGGAAATATTCAGCCGCAGTGATAAAATGCCACGCATGGAATGTCGCAACTTCTTTCACAGCACGGAACTTTTCAGAATTGTAGAAAAGACTCCGGGACATTTTCCGTTTATGGTTGTAGTAAAAGACACAAAAGGTAACATTATGTCGCACATGTTGGCAATAGTAAGACGAAGAGGCTCGCTTCTTCCGCCGTATCTTTATACGCAAGGAAGGGTTTACGGAGAGGGAGAATATGAGAACGAAGACAATAAAGAGCAACTTTTCAATGTTATGCTAAACGCTATTACAAGGAAATTGAGAAACCGTTTATGCCTTTACGTTGAATTCAGCGACATAAAAACAAAGATGTTCGGCTATCGTTATTTCCGTCGCAACGGCTATTTTCCGGTAAGATGGATGGAAATCCATAATTCTCTCCATAGCAAATCTCCGGAAGAACGCATATCGGAAAAAACAAAGAGGAAAATAGAAAAGGCTTACAAAGCAGGGGCAATAAGCGTAGAAGCGGAAAGCAAAGAAGAAATAAGCGAATTTTATAATCTTCTGAAACGATACTACAAGGTGAAGATCCAGAAGATGATACCGCACGAAAGACTATTCCAGAAACTAAAAGAAAGCGGACATTGCAAATTCTTTGTAACTAAACACAAAGGCAAAATAATAGGCGGATGCACTTGTGTCTTCTCTGAAAACAATGCATATCTGTGGTATATGGCGTCTAAACGAAAATCATATCCAAAGCTTCATCCGGATATAATAACAGTGTGGCACGCAATAAAAACATCATATAGTAACGGATATTCTCATATATATTTTATGGATGTAGGACTGCCGTTCAGACGTAACCCTTACAGAGAGTTCATTCTGAAATTCGGCGGTAAACCGGTTAGTACATACCGTTGGTTCAGATGCACAATAGGTTGGTTGAACAAATTCCTATCATGGATATCCAGAGAATAAAAACAAAAAGACAATAAAAAAGTCGTAACCATTTCCATGATTACGACTTTTCTCATATAATTATTATAAGAATTAATTCTTAAAGAAGTCCTTAACAGCTTCATTTGGAACCATTTGCTCATCAAATATATAAGCACCGGTCTTCGGGCTTTTAACCATTTTGATTACCTTTGAATAAGCGCGACCGTCCTTTGTTCCTTCATGGAGGGTAGCGACAACTTTCTTTGCCATAGTTCTTTCGTTTTATTATTTGATTTCTTTATGAAGAGTCATCTTCTTAAGAATAGGATTATATTTCATAAGCTCCATGCGGTCAGGAGTATTCTTACGGTTTTTTGTAGTAACATATCTGCTTGTACCAGCCATGCCACTATTCTTCATTTCAGTGCATTCGAGAATTACCTGAACTCTATTACCTTTTACTTTCTTTCCCATAGTGATTATTCTCCTATTACTTTAATATCTTTCCACTGGCAGAATCCTTTTGCAACAGCATGTTTTAGAGCTGCGTCAAGACCCACTTTGTTTATAAGACGCAGACCGGCTGCACTAATTTTCAAGCTTATCCAGCATTCTTCTTCTACATAATAGAATTTCTTTCTGAACAGGTTCACGTCAAAACTACGTTTTGTACGGTGCTTTGAGTGGGAAACATTACAACCGATCTGTGCTTTCTTTCCCGTAATTTGACAAATCTTAGACATTGCTATCTTTATTTATTGTTTTCGTTTTTTGATACTTATTCCAAACAGGGTGCAAAATTACACATTTTTTTTTATATATCAAAGAGTTAGGTGCTCTCAAACTAACGATTTAATATTTTTTAAGAATTGCAGGGCGTTGTTTTCACCGTGATGTTTTATTTTGCCTCGATAGCTGGAACTTCGGAAAGGTCAGGCTGTGGGAACTGTTCCTTGAGGAAAGACACGAAGAGTGTGAGTGCCTGATTGGTGGCGCGGAGGAGGTTTATCTCACGTCCGTCGTTCTCTTCTAACTTGAATGTCTTGACGTTATCCTTCGATCCGCATGCCAGCCAGATAGTGCCGACAGGGATGTCGTTCTCTGAACCAGGACCTGCAAAACCGGTAGCGGAGATAGCATAGTCTGTGCCCATTGTGTCGCATGAGCCCTTTACCATCTGAATGGCAACCTCTTCGCATACGGCTGTGTTTGCCTCGATAACGGAAGCATCTACGTTGAGCATCTTAACCTTGATGCTGTCGGAGTAACTTACTATGCCGCCGATGAAGTAATCGGATGCGCCTGGTACAGAGGTGAGTGCTTCTGCGATGCGTCCGCTTGTGCAACTTTCTGCTGTTGATACTGTCTTGCCTGTTTCGTAAAGAATGTCAAAGACTTGCTTTGAGAATACTTTTGATTCAAATTCCATAGATATGTAGTTAGTTTTTTCTTTTGTTATTCAAATGTTACCTTTGAGAATGCCGGCGCGCTGATAGGGCAGAAGTCTCCGTCCTTGAACTTGTAGGTTCCTACGATGCCTATCATTGCGGCGTTGTCTGTTGTGTATGAGAACTTTGGGATATAGACTGTCCAGCCGAATCGCTTTGCATAATCGTGGAATGCGTTGCGTAATCCGTTGTTCGCTGATACGCCACCAGCCACGGCTATGTGCTTTATTCCTGTCTGCTTGGCGGCGAGTTTCAACTTCTTCATCAGTATATCGACGATAGTCCACTCAAGTGATGCAGCGATATCCTCCTTGTGATGCTCCACGAAATCGGGATCTTCCTTGACCCATTTCTGCAAGGAATAGAGGAAACTCGTCTTCAATCC
>CALGRN010000032.1 GCA_937880835.1 uncultured Prevotella sp.
GCTTATTTCGTCAACAAGTGCTTTATTCTGTCTCGTTTTCTTTTTCAACCCTCCGTCAATCATTGCCTTATGAGCAAGTACAGATGTGAACCGCTCGTCATAATATTCTATCGGAATGTCAGGTCTTGACTTTTTCCAACGGTTCACAAATTCTTTTATGCGTGAGAAATTCTCACTCGGCTCTCCGTTGTTCTGCTTAGGCTCACCTATTATGATACGTTCCACGCTCTCTTTCTTTATATATTGCTCTAAGAAAGAGAAAAGTTCTGATGTCGAAACAGTCGCCAATCCGTTGGCAATAATCTGCAACGGATCGGTGACTGCTATTCCTGTGCGTTTCTTTCCGTAATCAATAGAAAGTATGCGAGCCACTTTTCAACAACTTACTTTTGGTTGTAGAGCAACCAAGCATCCGGATATGTTGCGCGGAAATCGTTACGAGAACGAACGGCATCACCCTTGTTGTCGAATGTGCTTGCTATTACGCGATACATGTTGCGTTGAGAATTGTATGCTATCTGTGCAGAATAGCCGGCAGAACGCAACTGTTGTGTCAAACCTTCTGCATTCACTTTCACAGAGAAAGAGCCTACTACAACGCTGAAATCTTTAAGTCCCGAACCGTCAACCACAGTGAGTTTCTCTTCACGAACAGAAACATTGTCATAATTGTCAACAACTTTTGTATCGTTAGAAGACTTTTCCACAATGGGAGTAACAACCGGAGTATTGTTGTCATACTGTTCATTCTGTGCCTGAGACTGCTCTTGTGCCTGTGCTTTCTCATACATCTTACGATAAGCACTCTCATTTGACTTACAACTTGTGAAAGCAAATACGACGCATAATCCTGCGCACAAAATCATATACTTCTTCATAATCTTAGTTAGTTATTAGTAAAACTTATTCGTTATGTTTATTTCGCGAAATTACAAAATATAGATTAAACTCAATCAGTATTGCAGCATAAAGTTTGTTAAATGAGACGATTACAACTTTTTTAACATAAAAATCAGGATAAAATTGCCGATATGTCAAATTGTATTAGTATATTTGCTATCGATATATCTCATAGTGAGAGTTTGTTTAATTAAAATAATTAGAATTATGAAAGCATTAGGTTATATTGGAGCATTCTTTGGTGGTGCAATTGCAGGAGCTGCATTAGGTTTGTTGATGGCACCTGAGAAAGGTTCAGACACACGTTCAAAGATAGCGGATGCGGTGGACGATTTCTGCAAGAAACACGACATCAAGTTGAGTCGTAAAGATGTTGACGATTTGGTTGACGATATCAAAGAGGCTGCTCCTGAGGTGTAAAAACTTGGGAATTTTGTGAAGATGAAAGAACCGAACAATACAGAAAGAGACAAAGACGTGTTTAGACAAGTTTGCACTTTGCCTTTTAAATAAATTTAATGTCAGTTCTTTCATCTTCTCGTTAATCTGTTCTTTTGTGAACAAAGAATATCTACCTGCCTGCAAGTATGCTTGTATGCTAAGAAAAATGATTGTTCGTAAACTTTATAAACCAAAATAACACAGTATGTTCTCAAACGACAAAAACATCGAAACGATAGGGCAGCTTGCAGAGGTGCTTAAACATTACATCGGGCTTCAAACGGAATATGTGAAACTTGATGTTATTGAGAAAATGGTAAGACTCATCACTGTCATCACGTTGACGCTGATATTGTCGTTGCTTCTTATAATAACTTTTATATATTTCTCATTCGCTGCGGTTTATGCACTTGAACCTTACGTTGGCATTGTGACGGCTTTCATGATTGTTGCACTGTTCTATCTGCTCATTTTAATATTGTTATTGATATTCAGAAAGAGCTTGATAGAGAGACCGCTTGTAAGATTTCTTGCCGGTATTTTAATTACAAAATAGAACATTATGACAACAAATAACAACCGTACATACAGATCGCTCGAAGAGATAAGATTGCGCAAAGAGTTGCTAATATCGGAAATACAAAAAGATGAGATTAAAATTAAGTCTGATTGGAATAAGCTTTTCCACAGTCAGGTTAAATCTCCGATGCCATCAAAACGTTTTTCCGGACTTATGGCAACCGGTACGGGAATACTCGACGGGGTTATTCTCGGATGGAAATTATATAGAAAATTCAAAGGCAATTCTTTATTCAGAAAGAGATAATTTGAACGCGGAAAAGTAAAGATTATTCTGAATTATAAAAACAGAAAAACAGCTCTGCAAAAACATGAAAAACGTTTTTGCAGAGCTGTTTTTTTATTTTCAAATTGCAAAAACATTACTTTTGCAATTCTATTTCAACAATATTGCACACTAAAAAAATACTTTTTGAAATGCAAAAGCTATCCTTTTGGCTCTTAAAAGGATAGCTTTTAGAAATCACGTATAGTTCTGTTAATAAATAAAGTGCTTATTGTCAGTGTGTTATAAAATTTGCATTTTTGTGTGGAAATATACTTATTATTTGAAATATGGCAAATTTCAGTATTGCTGTAAATATTTATGACACTTATAATATTCTTTATTTAATAACTAATAAACTCTTTCGCCGAAGATTGTAGTTCCCACTCTCACCATAGTGCTTCCATGCTTTATTGCCAGTTTATAATCATGGCTCATGCCCCAACTGCATTCGCAGAAACTGTCATCATCGCTGAAATATTCGGCTTTTACTTCATTGAAGAAGTCTGACGCAACCGTAAACTCGCCGGCAATCTGTTGCTCATCGTCAACGAAAGAAGCCATC